>CAZKHP010000048.1:0-6598 GCA_964552695.1 uncultured Staphylococcaceae bacterium
ACTTGTTCGTCGGTGGCGTTGGCTAACGCTTTTTGTTTGTCAAGCAAACTCTTTTCGACGGAGCAGGCATCGTTTTCCAAATAAAACAAAAACATATCCGCGGCCCGGATATTATCGTCTTTGGTTCTTAAGAGTTCTTTGACTTGAGCGGTGTCGCTTGAGGATAAGGTGATTTTCATACGCACTCAATGTATCATTCTTTCGGTCTTTTTCCAATCAATTCGCCGTTTATTTTCATCTGCGAAGAAAATTCAAAAAATCTTCGATAATTGATTTGAATCATATTATTCCTCTTTGTATGAAAGCTATAATCGGGTTGCTAGGAGGCAAAACAATGCACAACATCAAACTCAAAGATTTAGTCGCCAAACATCCGGAGGTTACCACCTTTTTAAACGCCCGGAACATCGATTATTGCTGCGGTGGCGAAACGCTTCTTTTCGACGCCATCACGGAGAAGGGGTACGAAGTCGAATCCTTTGTCAAAGACATGAAAGTGGCTCTCGCCGAATCGCTCAAACAAGACGAGGTTCTTAACAAGGATACTCTCACGATGGCCACCAACGATCTCATCAATTACATCCAAAAGCGCCATCACGTCGTAGAAAAAGATTTGTTGGTCACGATTGAACCGCTGCTTTACAAAATCATGAATGTCCACTATGAACACCATGGCGAAGAACTCAAAAAGGTTCATCACTTATTCTTGACGCTCAAACGCGATTTGGAAGAACATTTACTGGAAGAAGAAAAAGAAGTTTTCCCGCGTTTGAAGTCCGGAGTCACGACCTCTGAGGACGGAACGCTCTCTTGGATGGAAGCCTTGATGGCGGATCACGTTGCCACCGGCGAAATCCTGCACCAGATGAAACACATCACCCACGAATTCGCCATTCCCGACGATGCCTGCCCGACGTACATCAAGACGTATAGTTTGCTCAACAATCTGGTCAACGACATCTTCCTGCACGTCTACACCGAAAACTCGATTCTTTTTCCACGCTTTTTAGCCAAATAACGCGTGTTTCGTTTCACTCATGGTATGATGAAAACGGAATAGGGTCACCCAATGGAAATGAAACATTGCCAAAACTGCCAAAACGAACACTCCTGCTTACGGAGAGTCCCTTTGTTTATGGGACTCGAAGCGCATGAAATGGATCATGTCCGTAAGCTGATCCGCCACGACGACTTACGCCAAGGAGAAACGCTTTTCCGTATCGGTGAAGCCAGCAGCGAACTTCTTGTCATCCGTTTTGGAAAAGTCAAAATCGTCCGTTATGACGAACAAGGCAATGAAATCATTCTCGAAATCTTGAAAGCCGGCGACTATTACGGCACCGATTCGTTATTCCATCAAAATGTCTATCAAGACAGTGGCATTGCCCTTGAAGATGTGGGGCTATGCAAAATCAACATGGATGATTTCCGTTTCTTGATTCAAAAAGATCCTTCGCTGGCGTTAAAAATCATGAAGGACCTCCACGCCAAAATCGTCCAAACCAAGCAGCTCATGGAAATTTTGTTTATGAAAGACACCACACAACGGGTAGCACACTACCTATTGATGCGAAACCAAAACCAAACCAACAACTTCCTGATGCTCAGTCAAGAAGAAATCGGCAGTGCCATTCATCTCACCAAAGAAACGGTCAACCGCAAGATGGCCCGCCTTCAAGATTTGGGGTTGATTGCAATGGAAGGCAAACGCCGCATCCATATTCTCAATCCGAGTCAATTAGCGATCGTCCGCGAACCATGATCGATCCATCGTTTACGAAATAATGGGATGTCATCGTCCCATTTTTGTTTCTTTGAATAGACTCATATTTGCCGATGATATAATGAAAACGTAACTTTTTTCATCCTTTTTTTATCATCATCCGTCGTTCGCGACTGAAAACGGGAGATATTTATGGGAAATAAACCCTCACGGCTGTTCCACTTTTTGGGGCTTACTTTAGTATTGCTTCTGAGTGCCTGCGAAACCAATACGTCTTCGCTGAGCGTTTCGTCGTCGGAAGAATCCAGCACGACCAGTGAGTCCTCTTCCAGCGAAGCATCCTCGAGTTCTGAAACCTCTTCGAATTCCGAAGTTTCTTCGGAAAGCTCCTCCTCGAGCGAAAGTTCCTCATCCAGTTCATCCGAGGAATCTTCCTCTTCGTCATCCACGCCGACGTTACAAACCCTTTCGTTCGACACCAATGGCGGCTCCCTAGTCAGCCCCATTTCCGCACTCTCCGGATCGTACATCAGCCAACCCAGCAGTCCCTACCGTACCGGATACACCTTTGCCGGATGGTATGCCGAAGCCGATTTATCCACGCCTTATGTCTTTTTGAAAATGCCGGAGACATCGATGACCGTGTATGCCGACTGGGAAACGAATTTTATGATTTTCTCCGCCGTCGACGGGACCAACCTCAAAGTCAATGGCAATGCCTTATATAACCCCGCCACCGAAATTTGGGTACCCAAGTACCATCAAGGAGCCCTGGTGACCGCTATCGATACGTATGGTTTCTATGGTCTAAGGGATATTACTCGCATCAAACTTCCCGATTCCATCAATCAAATCGGCTCACAAGCCTTTGCCGGTGATTTGGCTTTAACGGCGATTGATGTCTATGGTCAAGGAGGGGTATTCTCTTCCTTGAATGGCGTTCTTTATTCCACGGTTATGACGACCTTGGTCACTTACCCCATCGGAAAATCGGACACTTCGTGGACGATTCCCGAAGGTGTTCTGACCATCGGCAGCAATGCGTTCAACAGCGCTCTTAATTTGACTTCTGTTACCTTTCCGACGACCTTACGATACATTGAGGCCGAAGCCTTTATGTTCTGTCAGCATTTAGTGAGTGTGACGATGAACGAAGGGCTCGAATCCATCGGTCCCAATGCGTTTTATTGGAATGCTTTGGTCGAAGTGAATTTGCCAAGCACGGTGATGACGATAGCCGTGGATGCCTTTGATGCCACTTCCACCATTACCTTGTATACCGTGGCCGCAGGCAACACCCATTTCAGTTCCTACGAAGGTCATTTGTATAACCAAGACCGAAGCGTTTTACGGCGTTATGCGGTGGGAAAAACCGATACCTCGTTTACGGTTCCCAGCGGTGTGACCGAAATCGGACAGGAAGCGTTCCGTGAAGCCAAAAATCTCGAGACCATCACGCTTCCCGACGGCCTTATCACGATTCAACAAAGCGCGTTTCGGAGCTGCTACGCTTTAACGCAAA
The DNA here is from genome assembly GCA_964552695.1 of uncultured Staphylococcaceae bacterium. Taxonomy (GTDB): domain Bacteria; phylum Bacillota_I; class Bacilli_A; order RFN20; family CAG-826; genus CALMWE01. The sequence goes on from CAZKHP010000048.1 coordinate 3,246, forward strand.
TCAACTTACCGACAACGCTGTATCGCATCGGCAGTTATGCTTTCCAATATTGCAATACCTTACCGGGCATCTACATTCCCGAAAACGTGACCATTATGGGCCACTGGGTGTTCGACGGATGTACCGCCATTCACATTTATGTCCAGGCATTTAATCCCGGCAGTGAATGGGACAGCGAATGGAACGCCTCCAAGCCGGTGACATGGGCTTACGGAGGATGAAAATTATAGAAAGCGCGAGGCCATCGCGCTTTTCTTTTTGCCTTGGTTTTTATGAAAGGGGTTTACCGGGAAAAACCACAGAAAAGGGCAGTTTTGGCAAAAAGTCAATGGTATAATTTAGTGTGGTAGATCCTTTGGAGGACAAATCATGATTGAAGCCATCGTTTACTTATTGGCCGGACTCGGGGCATTCCTGGTCGGATTTAAGATCCTTTCCGATAACGTCCAGAAACTTGCCAATCAAAAACTCAAGCAACTCTTTAACAAGGTGACCACGAATCGTTGGTTGGGCGTCGGTATCGGCGCAGCCATCACGATGATTATCCAATCTTCTTCCGTTACCACGGTCATGGTCGTCGGCTTCGTAAATGCCGGCGTCATGAACCTCCTTCAAGCCACGACGATTATCATGGGTGCCAACATCGGTACCACGATTACCGCCCAATTAGTCGCTTTAAAAGCCTTCGACGTCACGCTCTATGCAATGATCCTTGCCGCTATCGGAATCTTCGGCGAAATGTTCGCCAAACAAGATAAAGTCAAAACCATCTTCTATGCCTTGGCGGGTTTAGGTCTTGTTTTCATTGGCTTGGATGTCATGGCCAGTTCCATGAGCATCTTCAAAACGTCTCCGGTGATTACCCAAGCGTTAACCTCGATCAACAACCCTTTCTTGCTCCTGATGATTGGTATCATCGTGACCGGAATTATTCAATCCTCGAGTGCCGTGACCACGATTTTGATTTCGATGGTCGCCGCCGGATTAACCATCGGCAGCGGTGGTAATGCCGTTTTGTTTGTGGTCTTAGGAACCAACATCGGTACATGCGTGACCGCCTTGCTTTCGTCCATCGGAGCGACCACCAACGGTAAACGCGCCGCACTCATTCACTTGATGTTCAACGTCTTCGGCACGATCATCGTGTTCCCGTTCCTCTTCTTCTGGCCCGGGTTCATGGATGTCGTGTTGGTCAAACTCTTCCCGCTTCCGGGAACGCAAATTGCCATGTTCCATACGTTCTTTAACGTCTTCTGCACCCTTATTTTCTTACCGGCCGCGCAACTCTTTGTCAAACTTTCACAAAAGATCATTCGCGATAAGAAAGTTGTCAAAGCTGCGACCTTCTTCGATGAACGCTTACTGAAAACCCCGGCGATTGCGTTAGGTCAATTAACCAAAGAAACCACACGTATGGGGGCCATGGCGATGCAATCCTTAAAAGACGCGATTGAAGCCTTCATTCTCCAAGACGCGATGGCGATTGAAAAAATCAAACATAAAAACTTAGAAATCGAGCAGTTGGATAAAGAAATCACCGAATATCTCATCAAAGTCTCGACCAACGATTTGGGTCTTGAAGACGAAACGATGGTCTCGCGATTACACCATACTCTGGGGGACTTCATCCGTATTGCCGAAATCAGCGACAACATTCTCAAATACACGCGGACCAGCATCGATCACCACCTTGAATTCTCCGAAGCGGTGCGGATTGATTTACGGTCAATGTTTGATTTACTGGCCAAAGAATTCGCCCTTACCAGTGAACTCTTCACCTACCGCCATTTTGATTTATTGAAAGAAATCGAGGCGATTGAAGACCAAGTGGACGTCAAACGGAACCAAATGATCGATGACCATGTGGCGCGTTTGAATCAAGGGACGTGCAGCCCCAATAACAGCGCAGTCTACATCAACTTTGTCAGCAACCTCGAACGGGTCGGCGATCACATCAATTACGTGGCCCACTCCTACGAGAAAAATAGTGTCGAAGCTTCCGCATTCCATGATTAATCGCTTCTTGGAAGGGTCTCGCCATATGGCGGGACCTTTTTTTGACACCCTATCCGTGGATTTATGCAACCTGAGCGAAAAACCCTGCAACCCCCCATAAATGTGGTATCGTGTGTATCGTACTTAGAGGAAAAAACTATGCTCGAACTGAAAAACATCAAAAAAAGTTACCAAACGACCGGACTCATGGACCATGCGCTCAATGGCGTGAACCTGTGTTTTCAAGATAACGAATTCGTTTCCATTCTCGGTCCTTCCGGAAGTGGCAAAACGACTTTACTCAACATCGTCGGGGGTCTTGACCGCTACACCAGCGGTGATTTGCTCATCGACGGGAAGTCCACCAAAGACTTTGCCGAGAGCGATTGGGATGCCTACCGTAATTCCACGGTTGGTTTCGTGTTCCAAAACTACAACCTGATTTCCCATTTGACGATCTTGGATAACGTCGATATGGCGCTTCGTCTTTCCGGTATTTCCGCCAAAGAACGCAAAGCGCGGGCCCTTCAAGTTTTAAAAGAAGTGGGACTTCAAGACCATATCCACAAACGCCCGAATCAACTTTCCGGCGGGCAGATGCAACGTGTGGCCATCGCCCGGGCTTTGGTCAACAATCCGAAAATCTTATTGGCCGATGAACCGACCGGCGCCCTCGACAGCAAAACCAGCATCCAAATCATGGATTTGATCAAGAAGATCAGCCAAGATCGCTTGGTCATCATGGTGACCCATAACAGCGACATTGCCGAGCAATATAGCGACCGCATCGTCCGTTTGCTCGATGGTCAAGTCATCGAAGATTCGCGTCCGATTGCCGCGGATAACAAAGCCGGAACTTCCCGTTTAATCACCAAAAAGACGTCGATGTCTTATCCGACGGCGATTAAGACCAGCTTCAAAAACCTGTTGACCAAAAAAGGACGCACCATCGTGACCGCCATTGCCGGAAGTATCGGCATCATCGGCATCGCCCTTGTTTTAGCCATTTCCACCGGAATGACCGATTACGTCAACGTCATGCAAAGCGATACCTTGGCGGGTTTCCCGATAACCATTAATTCGACCGTTTCGACCGACTTCATGTCCCGTCGTCAAGAAACCATCGACTCGATGACCGGCTCTTCCGATAACTCGAACGAGTATCCGACGGGAACGACGATTTATTCGTATGATTCCGCGGCCAATACCGTGCTTCACACCAATAAAATCAACGATGAATTCTTGTCCTATTTAGCGGACATTGATCCCACCTTGGTGAACTCAATTTCATATACCCGCGCGGTAGCCATGAACCTTGTGGCGCATACCGATGCCGGAGGTTATATCAAAGTCGCGAC
>CAZKHP010000049.1:0-6587 GCA_964552695.1 uncultured Staphylococcaceae bacterium
AATTTTGATACATGCGACGAAATCTTCTGGGGTCAAGCGTTTGGGGTCTACATCGTGCCATAGATTCATAGAATAACTACCGCCTTTCCGGAAATATCTTATCATACTACGCGCTACGTGCGCACTCTGAAAACAAAATGATATAATGAAAACCGGAAAAGGAGAACACCCAATGAAACGTTTTCTTGCTTGGACCCTGACTTTAGCTTCTATGAGCCTCCTTTTTTCATGCGAAGACACCAAAATTCATGTTTCGGCAAACGCGGATATCCCCTCGACCGTCGAAAATTACGAGGAAGCGTCTATCGATGATTTTGTGATTGAAGTCGGTGCCGAAGAAACGCTGGACATGATCGCTTCCCGCGAACATTTCCTTTTATACATCGGCAACAACAGTTGTTCTTCCTGTGTCGCGTTTCGTCCGGCATTCATCGAATACATCCATAAGTCCAAAGCAACCGTCTACCATTTTGATAATTTGACGCATGCCCAAGATTATGATTTGTTACCGGCACAATACCCGGATTATTTTACCGCCGAATATGCGGTGACCCCGTCCTTGTATTTTTTCAAAGACGGTTTGATGACCGCACGCCGTTACGGTTCTGCACGGATGATGGACTATGCGACCTTAAGACCCATCATGGATGGTTACATGACCGTATCCAAAATTGCCAATAGCCGTGACAACGCTATTCTTGAATCCATCAAAACCAACGATGGCTTCATCTTCTTCTATGATCGTTCGAGCGCTTTGGAAAACGCTTGCTTTGTAGATACGATTTATCCAAAAACGTACACTTCATCGGTCGTTTTAACGATTGCGGATATCGATTTTATGGCGCTTACTCCTGAGCAGCAAACGATGTTCATGACCACCTTTGGAATAGCTAATATTTCCGGATGGATCGTCCATTATGTCTCGGGAGAGATTGAAAGCTCCTATCAGCTCACCGTGGAAAATGATGTCGATCTCGATGCCTGGTTAGCGGCGCATTTCTAACCGTTCGACAAAGAAATCATGAAAGGTTATGCCCTTGGGTGTAACCTTTTTTGTTTCAAAGACTTTGAAGGATGCAGACCTTAACAGAAATTAAGGGATTTATTCCAATTTCAAACTTGCTATTGTTAAGTCAAAAATCCATCCTAAAGGCGTTCTTTTAGAACGTCTTTGTAACCGCTTGCATTTTCCGAGTATGACATATACAATAGAGTGTCCGTTTAAAGGATTCAGGAGGTTTATATGAAGTTTACGATCAAGTACAATGGAAAAGTTACTGAACATTCCAAAAAAGTCAGCCTGCTTTCGCTGGTAGGCAGTGAGAATAAAGACCTTGTTTGCGCCAAGGTCAACAACCGCATCCGCGAGTTGACCTACGAAGTCTACTATGATGCTGAAATCGAATTTTTGACGGTTAAAGATCAAGATGCGATCCGTACCTATGAAACCTCGCTCCGTTATCTTGTGGCGATGGCTTTTGAACGCGTCTATCCCCAAATCGAAATCCGTTTATGCTACAACGTTTCGCGTTCGATTTTCGTGCAAATCCTGACCGAAGGCGTCCATGCCGACACCAAAATGGTCGAAGCCATCCGCGTCGAAATGGAAAAACTGATTCAACGTGATATTCCGTTTAACCGCACCATCGTTACCAATGAAGAAGCCTCGAAACTTTATGCCGAAAGAGGATTCCACGATAAACTCGAAATCTTGAAGTATCGTCCCGAAAAGACCGTCCATTTATACGAATGCGACGGATATTTGAACTATATGTATGGGCACATGGTTCCCAGCACCGGTTATTTGAAATTGTGGCGTTTACGGCTCTATTTACCCGGCATCATCATTCAATATCCGCGTTCGGAATGCCATGGTGAAATTCCTCCCTTTGAAGATGCTCCGATTTTCGGAAAAACGCTCAAAGAATCTCACTCTTGGGCCAAAATCACCGGCTTAGATTCCGTGGCCGGGATTAACGAGCACATCGATACCCAAGGCAGCATCGAATTCATCAACATGTGCGAAGCGCGTCACAACCGCATGCTTTGCGAACTGGGCGAAGAAATTGAAAAGGACATCGATAATGTCCGTCTCGTTTGCATCGCCGGACCTTCCAGCTCCGGAAAAACAACCTTCGCCAACCGTCTTCGTATCGAGCTTTTATCCCGCGGAATCCGTCCGATTCGGATTTCCATCGATGACTACTACTTGCCACGCGGACAAGCTCCTAAAGATGAAAACGGTCAGCCCGACCTTGAGTCGATTCAAGCCTTGGATATCGCCACCTTTAACCAAAACATGCTCGATCTGATTCAAGGAAGCGAAGTCCAACTCCCGAAATTCGATTTTGTCTCGGGAAAACGCATTCCCGGCAGAGTTTTGAAGATCGACAACAACACGATTATCATCATCGAAGGCATCCACGCCCTCAATGATCAATTGACAACGCTTATCCCGAAGCATCAAAAATTCAAAATTTACATTTCCCCCCAAGCTCAAATCAACTTGGATAACCACAACCCGATTTCACTTACCGACTTACGGCTACTCCGCCGTATCGTCAGAGACAAAAAATTCCGGAATGCTTCGGCTTCTGAAACCATCGGCATGTGGCCCAGTGTCCGTAAAGGTGAATTCACGTGGATTTACGGAACGCAAGAAGGCGCCGACTACGTCTTTAACTCCTTGCTTTCCTACGAACTTTGCATCATGAAAAAATACGCAATGCCGCTGCTTTGCAAGATTGAGCCGGAATCTCCGGCTTACCCTGTTGCGGAACGGCTCGTAAGAATGTTGAAATACTTTGTCGATATGGATGACAAATGGGTTCCGAATAACTCCTTAATTCGCGAATTCATCGGCGATTCCTGCTACCAAGACGTGTAAAAAAAGAAGCGGATTAATCGTCCGCTTCTTTTGTTTCTGTGTCGGTTTTGCTGGGGTTTTCTTCTTTGGACCCTCGTTTTTTGGCGGCAAGAATGAACCGTCCTTTTTCACGTTGGTGAATAGCAGCCATTTGAGAATAATAGACATTCCGCATAGCGGCGTATTTTTTTTGTTCATCTTCGGAAATGGCGTTGGTATAAACCGTAAAGAAAATCTTTTCAAGCCGGAAGAATGATTCGTAAAGATTTACCAGGGTCAGATCATTAAAGAAAGTCTTCCGAGAATAAATCAAAAGGGGCGAGCTATGAGCGATTTCGCTGCTCATTTCGTAGGTCGAACTGTATTGGCTAAGCTCCGCCACACGTTCAACGCCGTCTCGGAAATTCAACTTAAAGTTTTCAACTGAGGTAATGTTGGGAACGGCCATCAGCCAACCATATTCGATGTACCGTTTCATATCTTTGCTCTTGAGGTCAAGCTCGTGCATATTAGCTTTGATCTCAACGAAAATTTCGTCTTGCTTCTCTTTGCTGCCGATACCATTTCGGAATGCGATGGCATAAGTCATATGCCGTAAATACCGTTCGACCACCGGTTTTCCATATTTAAAAAGAATCGCAGTAATACATTCCGTTTCATGGAGAGTCCGCCAGGTTGAAAACGCTTCGGTTTCGAAGCCATTGATCAGCAAATCGGTAATGCAGTTACCCATCGAAAAAGCTTTATTGAGCATATCCACGATGAGGGTTTCATAAGGATTGTTTTTCTTGAACCGTGTCAACATTCCCAAGATGAAATTCAAGTAAAGTTTCATCGTCGAAATGGGGGGATAGAAACGGGAATTGGGTGAAACCTCTTTATATTCCAAATGTTCATTGGTCAAATATTTGTCCATGACGATGCTGGCCAATTTGGTCTTATATTTTTCATCGCTTTCGAATCGAGCGATGTCCTCTTTCGAAAGGCCGACCATTCCGTAAAAATGCTCATTGATTAAGTAGCTGATGACGGAAAGCGAATTGACAGTCGTAAGCGAACTGAGAAGGTTCGTTTTGCCGAATTCGTTCAGACCCTCCAGCACCGTGTCATAGATTTCAAAAAGAAAATCGCGGTTGAGAATCTCGGGTACTCTCAATGCGTCCAATACTTTAAAAAAACGTTGGGAATCAAACGGTTTCACTTTTTGCATGTCTCTTCCTCCGTATATATGATACCTTTTTCTTTACAAATTTGCCGAAGTTCCTCTCTGAGTTCCAAAGAAGAACAAGGATTTGCATGGATTTTCCGCAAAACCGGGGCATAAAAAGAATCTTGAATCAGAAGATGGCTTTCTAAAATCAAAACACATTGGCCTTTCGGTCCCACCATCAAAGGTTTGAGCTGATTGACCACTAAAGAAAAATCATCTGTGGGTGAAATCTCCAATTCTTCCATGGATAGACAAGGAAAAAAGTTGGCAAGTAACGCGTGATAACCGCGTTGATCGATTTTGGTAAAATCGTACTCTGCAAAGAAGGGAGCGTCCTTAAGATTATTGGGATCTGTTTCAAGCTTTAAAACACGGTAGTCTTCAAAGGCCGAATCGAGTTCCTTTTTCTTTTCATCTGAAAGCAACAACTCTTTGGGAAGAAGCGGTTTTTCAAAAGGCAGGACGTCATCATAGATCGCTTCGATTTTTCGATAATGGAGCAAACCCTGAGAATCTTTAACTTGCTCTAAATCGCCGCGAAGAAACAACGGAACAAAAAGCCAGTCCTTTTTTTGACGGACTGCTTTGTACACGACAGGATCTTCATCACTGAATAAATCGATGAGATTCTTAAGAAAAATGTTCATCCTATTTTCACCTCTTTAACCTCTCCGGTCACCACCGACAACAAGTAGCATTCGACAGGTCGTTTGAACGTTCGTTGAACAAAATTCCGATAAATCGTTAATTGTTCGTGATATGCTTCATCATCCAAGTTTTTCAGCTTGTAGTCAACAATCAAACACCGCTCCTCGAAAAGGATCAGTAAGTCAATGATTCCGTTGACACGGTTTTCGAGATCAATGAATTGATATTCTTTAAAAATCTGTGCGCCTTGAAGTGTTTTGAAAATGGGAGCGTTCAACGCTTTTTCGACCAGGGCTCTCTCATGTATATTGGTCACGAAACTCAGGTTGGGATTTTGGAAGTCAACAAGTTCAAGCAAAGCGTGAATTCGTGTTCCAAAGTCGAGCAGCCTACGGTCAACTTTTTCGGACGATGTCTTGCTCGCGCGTTTTGGCAAAATCCGTGTGGAAACGACCGTGTTTTGTTTCAAAATGACCTGCAAATCCAAAGTCTTTTCGGAATGTGATTGGGTCTTTATGCCCTTCAGTTCGACATTTCTTCCATAGGTTTGCTCGGCTTTGACAAAACGGATCAAATCGGCAAAACACGACACTCCGTCTACGCTAATAAGTGGCGCTTTTTCTTTGGGGGGAACCTGATATAAACAAATCATTTTTTCTTTGGCGCGGGTAAGCGCAACGTAAAGTAATCGGATTTGTTCGCTGAGTTCGGCTTTCCGTTCATTGATTTTGATAAGGTAATGATAGAGGTTGCTTGCCTCCATTTCATCGATGATCGGAAGTATGATTCCATAGCGGGAATCCGCCAAGAAACTGCTCTTCATGTTTTGGTCATTAAAACGACTTCCTAAACCTGAGTAATAGATGATTGGGAATTCCAAGCCTTTGGATTTGTGGATACTCATTAAACGAACACAATTTTCCACAACTTCTTGGTTGGGTACAGCAAGGGTAATTTCGTAATTGGATAGGTCATCAAAATAATCAACGAACTCTTTGATTCCATAGCCAATCTTTTCCAAAGAGGTCGAGAGTTCAATAAGCCCTTGTATCTTATGCCGGTTTTCGGCAACATTTCCGACTTCGATCGTTTTTTCAAAAAACGAAAATTCATCGATAAGTGAAGCCAGTATCTCGCTCAAAGGATACGATTTTTTCGAGGTTACGACGTTTTTCATTTTAGTAAGAATATCGGTTCGTTCATACTTCTTCGTTTGAAGCACATCATAAATGTCTTCATCCGACCACTGAAAAAGGAAACTGCGGGCCACACTCATGAATGAATGGCGGAACGTTTCATCAAAAAGGTTTTGGGACGTTTGATTGAACAAACGGACGAGGTTTTGGAAAGTCAAAATAACATCCGAATCGGATAAATCGGCGTCTTTTTCGACTTTTAGGGGAATACCGTAATCAGAAAATACCTTTTGGAATATTTCAAATTTCGTCTTTCGGTCAATCAAAATGGCGAAGTCTTTGAAGTCTACGTGGCCAGTCTCGTTCTTGTCTTTATCGAAAACGGCATAACCTTGATTGATTTTTAGCAGAATGTCTTCGGCAATGAGAGCCGCTTCTATTTCCATTTTTTCGCCGGGTTCGTTTTTCTCATAGCGAAGCACTTCGAGATGATGATTTTCCGAATTGGCCCCCTGTTCATCGTAGGCTTTATTCCCTGCTTCGATGAGATGTTCATGTCGGTAATCGGCGCCCCCAAAGTGTGGCGTCATAATGTCCGAAAACATCGTGTTGATATCTTCAATCACTTCGGCACGGCTACGGAAGTTCTTGTTTAAATCGATGGCTTCCCCGCTAATACCTTTCTTGTATTGCATATATTTGCGGGCGAAAATGTCGCTGTTGGCAT
>CAZKHP010000050.1:0-6458 GCA_964552695.1 uncultured Staphylococcaceae bacterium
CTTGCATGTATTAGGCACGCCGCCAGCGTTCATCCTGAGCCAGGATCAAACTCTCTAAAAGTTTATTTCCTAGTTCTTTAATTATCTCTGGTTATTAAAATTGACGTTGTATTGTTTTATTCTGTTTAGTTTTCAAAGATCAGTTGCGGCCTTTACTCTCGTAAAGCGGGATTTGGCTCCCTTTTTGCACGCTCGTTAATCTTACCATCATGACTTTACACTGTCAAGAACTTTATCTCACTTTTTCAGGTTTTCCTGGAGGCGATTTTTAGCTCTCGGAGCGTTCATCTTTCCGGTAGGACAGCACACCTTTCGGGGCGCTTTTCATATTTAATCATAATCAAATTGTCTTTGCAAGTTTTTTCGCTCACGATTTTTTCTTTTCTTTTATTATATATATAATAAGGAAAGGAAATTCTTTTCCGATAAGGCCAAAAACAAGAAAACCGCCCACTGAACAGGCGGTTTTTTGGTCAAAGTCTTGGAATTTGCTTATCTTCGGCGTCCGGCGGCCAGGAAGGAAACGATCCGGACGAACAGGTAAATGAAGTCGACATAGAGGCGGAAGGCGAAGTACATCGCCGAGGTATCATCCATACGGCCGAGGATGATTTCGTTTTTCATCTGCCAGGTATCAAACGCGGTAATCAGCATCACCGCTCCGAACATCACGAAGCTGATGATCCAGTAAATGCTTTCGCTTTGCATAAAGATATTAAATAAGGCTAGGCCGAAGGCACCGATCATCGCCGAGAAGGCAATCATGCCCATGACGTTGAGGTTACGTTTGGTCAAGGCCCCGTATAAGGCCATCGAGCCGAAGGTCAGCGCGGTGATCCCGAACGCGGTCAAAAGCAAGGGAACATCAAAGTAGATTAAATAAACCGATAAGGTAATCCCCATCACGACCGTGTAGAGCACAAACGGGATGGTTAAGGACTTACCCGAGGCACGACGGCGCAAGATGCGGATTTGGATGACCATCATCAACACCAAGTAGGCAATCGATGAACCGATCAGGAGTCCGTAATACCAGTCGACCGGGATGATGCCGGACGCTAACAGGAAATAAACCCCGGTGGCAATCGCGGCGGTCAATCCGAGCGCGGCGAACACCCATCCGAAGATGCGGGCGAAGTAGTTGGTTTGGCTTTTGACGCGGGGCGTCGTTCTGAATTCTTGATAATCTTCATTTTCGTACATAAGGAACACCTCCATAAACTGCGATATCAATATACAACAGTTTTAAAAAAATACAAGCGAGATGAAAAAAACTAGCGGGGTGACCGCTAGTTTTGGATGTTTCGTAAGAGTTCTTCGAAGGAGGCAATCGTCAAGGACGCGCCACCGACCAAGGCTCCGTCGATGTCGGGCATCGACATATAGCTTTTGATGTTCTCGGGTTTGACCGATCCGCCATAGAGGATGCGCACGCTTTCGGCGACTTTCTTGCCATGTAAGGAGGCAATCGTTGTACGGATGAAGCCACACACGTCTTCGGCGATTTCTTTGCTGGCGTTTTTGCCGGTGCCGATGGACCACACGGGCTCATAGGCGATGACAATCTCCTTCATTTGTTCGGGAGTGATGTCGTTGAGGCCGACGCGGAGTTGTTTCTCGACGATCTCTTTGGTCCGGCCGTCTTCGAATTCAGCGAGCGTTTCACCCACGCAGTAGACGGGAACCATGTGTTGGGCAACCAGTTTTAAAAGCTTCTTGTTGCACGACAAGTTGGTTTCGTTGTTGTAGGCTCTCCGTTCGGAGTGGCCGATGAGCACCCACGAAATCCCAAGGTCTTGAAGCATCGGGATCGAGATTTCACCGGTAAACGCACCTTTGTCTTCATAGTGGCAGTTTTGTGCCGCGACGATGAGTGAAGGGTTGTTTTCTTTGACGACACTTAAGGATAAATAGGTCGGAGCGACACCGATGTCGACTTCGGCCGACGCGGCTAAACTTGAAAGACGGACGCTTTGGAGGGCAAACTCTTTGGCCTCGGCGATCGTCTTGTTCATCTTCCAGTTGCCGAGCAGTAATTTACGTCTCATGTTAGCCCTCGATGACGTCGATGCCGGGGAGGTGACCATCGTTTTCGATCATCTCTAAGGACGCTCCGCCGCCGGTGGACACGTGAGAGAATTTATCCATGAATCCGAATTGGGCAACGGCCGCTGCGGAATCGCCGCCACCGCACACGGTGAAGGCTTTCTTACCGAGTTTGGCCACGGCTTCGCAAATCGCGATCGTGCCTTTGGTGAATTCGGCTTTCTCGAACACGCCCATCGGGCCGTTCCAGAAAATGGTTTTGGCTTTTAAGAGTTCTTTGGTGTAGAGTTCTGCGGTCTTCGGGCCGATGTCCATGCCTTCGAAGCCTTCAGGGATGTTGGCATCCTTGGTGACGACAACCTTAGTCCACGCATCAAAACCGTCGGCGATGATGCAGTCGATCGGCAGTAAAATCTTGCCTTTGGCGCTTTCGAGGCAACGTTTGGCGTAGTCGAGTTGATCGGCTTCAAAGGGTGACGTACCGATGCTTTGGCCTTGCGCTTTGGCAAAGGTGTACGCCATGGCGCCGCCGATGAGAATCTTATCGCATTTCTTGAGTAAGGATTCGATGACTTTGATCTTGTCGGAGACTTTGAATCCGCCTAAGACCGCGACATAAGGACGGTTTTCGGGTTTGATTTCGACGCAGCGACGGAGATTTTCGATTTCTTTGGCGACGAGGAAGCCGATGGCCACGGGCTTGCCGTATTTCTTCATTTCTTCAGGGATACCATAGGTGGACGCGTGAGCACGGTGGGCGCTACCGAAGGCATCCATCACGAAGATGTCGGCTAAAGCAGCCCATTCGGCGCTGAGCGCGGGATCATTCTTGGTTTCGCCTTTTTCATAGCGGGTGTTTTGCACGAGCAACGCATGGCCGCTTTGTAAGGAATCGGCCCAGTATTTGAGACCGGGACCTTTGGTGTCGTTGGAGAAGGACACCGGCATCTTGAGCAGTTCCGCGAGGCGGACGGCCACGGGGGACAGGTTGTTTTTCTTCTTGTCTTCTTCGGTTTGCACCGGATCTTTGAAATCGACTTTGCCCAAGTGCGACATCAAAATGACCTTAGCGCCCTTATCGAGCAGGTATTTGATCGTGGGAAGGGCTTGGACGATGCGGTTGTCATCGCGGATCTTGCCTTCTTTGAGAGGGACGTTGAAGTCGCAACGGACGAGCACTTTCTTACCGGAGAGATCTTTTAATTGTTCAATCGTTTTCATGTTTTCTCCTTTTTCAAAATAAAAGCGCCCATAAGGACGGGCGCCTTTTTTCAATAGTTAAACTATTTGACGCCCAGGACTTTCGCGAATTCAGCGGCCAAGCGGATGTATTGGCAGGTGTAGCTGTATTCGTTATCGTACCAAGAGACGACTTTGACGAGTTGTTTTCCGGACGGAAGCGTGGTGACTTTGGTTTGCGTGGCATCAAAGATGGAACCCGCATGAGCACCGATGATGTCGGAGCTGACGATTTCGTCTTCGGTGTAATCCAAGACATCCTTGAGGACGCCTTTATCGGCCGCTTTCTTCATCGCCGCGTTGATGAGTTTCGGATCAACGGGTTTTTCAAGCAGCATGGTGAGGTCGACTAAGGAACCATCGATGACAGGGACGCGGACGGCGCCACCGGCCATTTTGCCTTTGAGTTCCGGGATGACGAGGTAGATCGCTTTGGCCGCACCGGTCGAAGACGGAACGATGTTGGCAGCGGCAGCTCTGCCGCGACGGTTGTCGCCCTTCTTGACAAGGTCAAGCGTGGTTTGGTCGTTGGTATAGGCGTGGACGGTGGTCATTAAACCGCCTTCGATGCCGAATTCATCTTGAAGGACTTTGAGCACCGGAGCCAAGCAGTTGGTCGTGCAGGAAGCGCCCGAGATGACTTTCATTTCAGGAGTAAGCTTGTTCGTGTTGACACCGTAAACGAAGGTCGGGGTGGTTTCATCCGCCGGGGCCGAGATGATGACGCCTTTGGCACCACCGATTTCGACGTGGACTTTCGCATCTTCGGCGCCTTTGAAGCGGCCGGTGCATTCTAAGACGATATCAGCACCGAAATCCGACCATTTGATGAGTTTCGGATCGGGTTGGCCAAGCACAGGGATGGCTTTTCCCTTGTAGACGATGGCTTTTCCATCTTCGCTGACTTTGATGTCTTTGACGGCAAAATTACGATGAGTGGTATCATACTTTAACAAATACGCTAAGGTCGCGGCATCGGTTAAATCGTTGATCGCAACGACTTCAAAACCGCCGACTTCCATGGCGCGGCGGAAAGATAAACGTCCAATCCGTCCAAATCCGTTAATCGCAAGTTTAATTGACATAATTCTTTATGTCCTCCTTTTGTTTTGCGGATTAATTATACAACACTTTCTACGAAAACGAGGGTGTCACACGTCGTGAAAGCGTTTTATTGAAGCGTTTTTTCAATCTTCAAAGCCCTCAATGCCTAAAAACAGGTCAAACAAGGTCACCTCAAAGGCTTTGGCCAAATGTTCGATTATTTTCAAGGATGGGTTGCGACGGCCGTTCTCAAGGTCGCTGAGGTAGTTTTTATGGATGCCCGAACGGAACGAAAGTTCCTCTTGGGACCAGCCATGCTTCTTACGAAGGTAGGCAATGCGCATGCCGAGTTGCTTATTGACCGTCATGAGAACCCACTCCTTCATACCGTTTGGCCATCTCGTGGATAGCCCGGAACAAATGGTTGACGTTACTCTTGGACACCATCAGGCCTAGGGTTTCGCTCATCTTTTCGGCGAGTTCCACCATGGAAGCGCCATCGTTAGCCAAACGGAGCTGACAGAGAAGTTTCATTTTCTCGTTGGGTAAATGGTCAATCCCGACCACGCGGTCGATGATTTTGATTTCCTCGATTTGTTTATCGGAAGCCGCCACGGTTTTATTCATGTTGGCGTTTTCGCAGATCTGCCAGCGGTTATCGTTGTTCCGGAAGTCTCGGGCCACGCGGATGTTTTCAAATTCCAAGGTCGCATCCGTCGCCCCGATGAGAATCAGAAAGTCGGCAATCTGGTCGCTTTTCTTCAGATACACGACGTATTGCTTCCGGCGTTGGATGACTTTGGGGGTCAAGGCCGTGTTCTTATACCGTTCGATGACTTTTGCCAGATATTGAGCATAGACTTCGTCTTGGGTGGATATTTCCAGGTGATAATTGGAACTCTTGGGGGAATTGACCGAACCGGACGCTAAGAAAGCTCCGGCTAGATAGCCGCCCAAAATGTCATCGTTGATGATCGGATAACGGACCAAGCGTCCTCCGAGTTCACCCATCGCCAAATCGGTGAGGATCAAATCCGTCTTTTCTTCGATAATCACGTGATAGGTGACTTTCTTTTCGAGTTTCATCTTCCGGGTATAGGCAAAGCGCGGAGAAATACCATAAAGCTTCTGGAAGGTTAAGAATAAGAACTTCGCGATTTTCGCGTTTTCGGTGGAAACGTTGATCAGGGTTTGTTTGTTGGCAAAGGAAAGCACGCCGTTGACTTTCACATAAGATGAAAGAAGAGCCCGTAAACGGGCTTCGCTGAACGGCTTATGGGTGATTTCTTCTTTGACAGTGGACGTAAACGAAGGGGCCAACTCCATGGCTTATTGTCCTTTGTATTTGGCGAGGTCGCGGTGCGAGACCAAGGTGTTGTATTTTTCTTCGAAGTGTTTGTTGAGGTATTCGGCAATATAGACGGAACGGTGTTGACCGCCGCTGCAACCGACGCCCACCACATAACTCGGGCGAATATCGTCGTTGGCTTTCTCAAGGTAGTATTCCAAGTAGTCGGTCACATGCTTGAGATAGGTCTTGGTTTGCGGTAAAGCTTCCAAGTATGCGATCACGGGTTCGTCGATGCCGGTGAGCTTGCTGAGTTCACGGATATAGAAAGGGTTGGGTAAGAAACGGGTGTCGATGATCAAATCAACGTCCGTGGGGATGCCGTGTTTATAACCGAAGGAAACGAAGGAGACCGTCAGCATGTTACGCCGCTTTTTTTGAAAGTTGGCAAAAAGTTTCCTACGGAAGTCGACGACCTCGAGACCAGAAGTATCGATCATCACATCGACCTCGGCGCGTAAGGCATTTAAGAATTCTTTATCGTTGATGATCGCTTTTTCAAGCGTGATGCCACTGGTTTGTTGGGGGTGAACGTGGCGGGTGAGTTTATACCGGGAAAGCAGTTCCGCGGTGGTTGCATCCAAACAAAGCACTTTGAACGAGAGCTTGAGATGTTTGCGGGCTTCTTCAATGGCTTCTTTGGCTTCGCTGATGTTGACGCCAATCAAGGTTTTCTTGTAGCGTGCATCGTTTTCGACAAGATGAAAAAGCGAAGGAAGAAGCGGGAGCGGGACATTTTCCACGCAATAATAGCCCATTTCCTCAAACGCAAAAATAGCGG
>CAZKHP010000051.1:0-6423 GCA_964552695.1 uncultured Staphylococcaceae bacterium
AGACCGGGTGAAACCTCCAAAGCCGTTTATGTCTTCGTCAATGCCCGCGAAGTCGTCACCAGCGGCAGCCTAAGGTCCATCATTTCGTGGGGAACGGGAAATGTTAAAGTCCTCTACGATTCCACCGGAGCACGTGATCCCGGAACGATGATTGCCGATACAGTCACCTTATCTTCTTACTCCGTCTTAGTGGTCGAACGCCAATAACGCAAAAAACCTCACTTCGGTGGGGTTTTCTTTTGCCTTTCATAAAATGAAAGGGATTACATTAGCAAAGCGTTATGCTATATTGAAAAAAGGGAGGCAACTCTATGAAGAAACCAATTCTAGGACTCGCAGTGCTATTAGGACTCTTTATTTCCTCCGGACTGACCGGATGTGGAAAAACCACTTCCTCGTCGGACGGAGTCAGCTACAACAGTTTGGACCATTTGACTGAACCCGCAATCGTTTTCCACTATCACCGTGACGATGGCGGTTATCAAAACTGGAACCTCTGGCTATGGAATTTCAACGCAGGCGAAGGATCCGCGTATGAAATGCCCGGCCGTGATGAATATGGCATTTACGGTATCTATGCCTTATCCACCTGGGAAGACGTATCGGAACTCGGCTTCATCGTCCGTAAGGGAGAATGGGAAGCCAAGGACCCCAGCATCGACCGCACCGTCAAATTGTCCGAATGGACACCCGATGCCAACCAAGAAATTCATGTTTACCTCAAATCCGGTGAAAGCCGGCTCTATTTGGACAAAGAAGGCACCGTTTTCAGTGCCATCACCAAAGCCTATTTCTCTTCGTCGACCGAAATCAACTTAGGTCTTACCAATCAGCCGACCAAAGTCGATGTCAAGGCCAACGGAGCGATTGTTAAATCCGTGACGACCTTCACCAATATGACGCCCACGATTACCTTAGACGCGGCCATGAACTTCTCGCTTGAGTATACGGTCGATGTCTACTTCGACGCGGCGTTCACCGATGTGCGCCATGCACCCGTGAGCATTACCAAACTTTACGATACTCCAGCCTTTACCAGCACGTTCAACTATGACGGCAATGATTTAGGCTTAACTTATAGCGCCTCATCGTCCACCTTTAAGGTGTGGGCTCCGATTTCCACCTCGATGGCTCTCCGTGTTTACAATTCCGGAACGCCCGTCAGCGTGTCCGCCACGCTCGGTAACGACGACTATGTCAGCTACGACATGGTCAAAGGCGACAAGGGTGTTTGGAGCACCACCGTCTCCGGTGATTTAAACGGAAAATATTACACCTACTATGTCACCAACGGCTCCACCCATAACGAAGTCGTCGATCCCTACGCCAAGGCCGCCGGTATTTCCGGTCTCCGCGGCATGATCCTTGATTTAGACTCCACCGATCCGGAAGGATGGGATCAAGTCTCCTTCAGCGACATCGATTCTTCCACCGATTTAAGCATTTATGAACTCCATATCCGTGATTTGACGATGGATGATACTTGGAACGGTAGTGAAGCCAACCGCGGCAAATACCTTGGTATGATTGAAAGCGGCACCACCTATACCAGCGGTTCCACGACCGTCACCACCGGTTTTGACCACATCAAAGAACTTGGCGTGAACGCCATTCAGATTCTTCCGTTCTTCGATCAAGCCAACGACGAAACCAAAAACGCCTTTAACTGGGGCTACAATCCGTTGAACTACAACGTTTTGGAAGGCTCTTATTCCTCGGATCCTTACGATGGCGCCGTCCGCATCCGCGAAGCCAAGCAAATGATTCAAGGCCTTGCCCAAGCCGATATCCGTGTCATCATGGACGTCGTCTACAACCACGTCGCCGGATTAACCTCCAGCAACTTCGAAAAACTCGTTCCGGGATATTATTTCCGCTTTACCAGCAGCGGCACTCCCAGCAGCGGTTCCGGTTGTGGGAACGACACCGCCTCCGAACGTGCGATGTTCCGTAAATTCATGATCGATTCCACCGCGTTCTTAGCCAGCGAATACAAACTGGGCGGTTACCGCTTCGACCTCATGGGTCTTCACGATGTGGAAACCATGAATCAAGTCGTCACCTCGCTCAAGAGCATTAACCCCGATATGGCCATCTACGGCGAACCGTGGAATATGACCACTTCGACGACCGCTACGCTCACCACGCAAGCCAACCTCAACCAAGTTCCCGAACTCGCCGGATTCAACGATAAGATCCGCGATAACATCAAAGGTTCCTATTCGTCCATCGGCTCCGAAGGATGGCTCCAAAAAGCCGCTCCGGGCGCGGGCATGGTCAGCGACCTCACCAACGGCTTCAAAGGCGCGTTGAACACCACCGTCGTCGATCCTGAAAAGTCGCTCAACTACGTGAGCTGCCACGATAACGCCACGCTCTACGATAAGATTACCCACTCGGGCATTGCCGAAGCCGATGCTCCGAAAGTCGACGTGCAAGCGCAAACGATGATCTTCACCAGCCAAGGCATTCCGTTCATGCAAGCGGGCGAAGAACTCATGCGCATCAAACGCAACCCCGATGATTCGGTCAACCAAAACTCGTACAACGCCAGCGACGAGGTCAACTCCTTGAAATGGGACCGCAAGATCACCTACAAGGATTACTACGACAAATACGTCGAATTGATCGCGTTACGTAAAGCCCACCCGATCTTCCGTTACAGCACCAGCGCCATCGCCAGTGCCAACTACACCCCGCTCACCACGATCGGTGAAACCACGTTAACGGGCACCACCTTGGCATTTAGGATGACCAAGGATGCGTCGATCAGTGATCGATTCAGCGAAATCGTCGTCATCCATAACGGCAATAACGAAGGCGTCACGCTCAGCTTAACCAGCGGACCTTACAAAGTCGCCTACAAATCCGATTCCAGCGACATCGTCGGTTCCTCGGTTGCTTCCATCTCGTTAGCCAAAAACGTTTCCATCGTCCTTTACAAAGAATAAAGGCACAAAAAAAGGTCGCGGTTCACGCCGCGGCCTTTTCATTTGCTTTTGTTTGTTCTAGCGATCGTCGAGGTTAGCCATCATTTCGTCGATATTGACCACTTTACGGTCCACATCGTTGGCGGCACGCGCGGATTCGATTTCCTCGAGTTCGCGTTCCGAAAAGAGTTCCCGGTTATGTTTAACAACGACGCGACTAATCGTTTTCCGTTCACTCATACATTCATGCCCTCTTTCAAACTAAATCCATTGTAGGACTTTCAGCGCCTTTTTTCAAAGAAAAAAACCGCGATTTTCACCTAGTCGTTTTCTAGTACTTGAGAAAACAAAAGTGGCATCGCGGTTTTAGCGTTCTCTAACGTTTAAAACTTTTTTTGATTTCGGTATTCGGTGGCCAAAATGGAATAGACGACGAGGTCGACGTGACGTCCGGTATGATCAAGGAAAGCTTCGCGGCGGCGCCCTTCACAGGTCATATGCCCTTTTTGCATGACGCGTCCCGATTGGTAATTGTCCGCATGGTGTGTGGCTTCCAGACGATGGAGGCCGACATATTCGAACATGAATTTTTCCACCGCGAGGAGCGCCTCGGGCATGAGCCCCAAGCCCCAGTATTTTCGCGATAAGACCCAACCGAGCACACCGCTTTCGTCATGTTCGTGCAAACCGACCAGGTCGATGCAGCCGATGACTTCGCCGATGGCTTTGAGTTCAAGGGCCCAACGGAACGTCGAGGGATTTTCGTAGGCTTGGATGTTGCTGGCCAAAAACATCCGCGTGACTTCGATGTTGGCATGCGGACTCCACGTCAAATACTTGGTGACTTCGCCATCCGAGCAATAGTTGTCATACATGGCTTGAGCGTCATCCAGACGAAACCTTCGCAGAATCAGCCGCGGCGTTTCCAAGGTATGCGTTCCGAGTTTATTAATGGCCATATCAGGCAATCCTAATCAGGAACATCGGGCCAAAAATCACGACATGCCCGTTTTTGATGTCGAATTCTTCCAGTGAAATGAGGTTATAGTAACGGCCATTGGGAATATCGAGCACGAGTTCCCGTGTCCGGTTGCTTAAATTGAAAATGCCATAGAGGATATCATCCTCTTTCGCTAGTTGTGCATAAATGACATCGGGATTGGGGTTTTTGATGATGTCGAAGCGGGTGGCGATGTAGAAGATCTGAATAGTCTTTACAAACGTCAGACGTTTGATGAAATCATAGAAACTTTGATCTTTGATTTTCAAATCCAAAGGATCTTTATCAAAAATCGAGGGCCGGTGTTTGGATTTGACTTCTTGTCCGGCATAGAGGAAGCCCATGCCGTTTTGGAAGAACGACCATGCGGTCAGGTTTTTCAGTTTGTTATCGCCGGTGAAGCGCGAGAAGATCCGTTCTTGATCGTGGTTCTCGAGAAAGTGGATTTTCCGGTAATCCGCAGGATAAATGTATTCTTGAGCGGCAACTTTATCCAAATACTCATCCAACGTTCCTTTGCCTTCGAGGTAACGAAGTAAAAACGGAAACACATCGTAATCGTAAAGGACATCAAAGGCTTGATACATTTCCGCATCGCTTTGGCCGACATAACCTTGGGAACGGAGCCATTTGATGAATCCCGGTTCGACCGATTCGGAGAGCCATACCATGCGCGGATTGACTTTTGCTACCGCTTCACGGGCTTTAAGCCAGAACGAAAGCGGAATGATCGGAGCGACGTCGCAGCGGAACCCGTCCACCCCTTTTTCGGCCCAGAATACCAACGTTTCGATGAGGTAGTCTTGGACTTCTTGGACCTCGAAGTTCAAATCGGCAATATCCGACCAGTCGCCGATGCGGTTGGCCAACTTGCCGTCTTTATAGAAATACCAGGAAGGATGCTCATTCACATAAACGGCATCTCGGCTCGTGTGATTGAAAACAATGTCCATCATGATTTTGAGTCCCCACGCATGGGCGGTCCGCACCATCGCGGCAAAATATTCCATTGTTCCTAAACTCGGATTGATCGCACGGTAATCTTGAATGGAATAGGGAGAACCCAAGTTTCCTTTGCGCGCCAAGACCCCGATTGGGTGAATGGGAAGCAGATAAACAAACTGGACGCCTAAATCCCGAATGCGCGGAAAATCGTCCACAAGGGCTTGAAAGGTGCCTTTTTTGGAATAGTTCCGGACATCCACTTGATAAATCGTTTGATTGCGTAAATAGGTATTGTTTCTCATAAATTCAACCTCACGTTTCATTGTAGCATTGACCACCCCATGAAAAAAGCCACCCGAAGGCGGCCTTTGACATTAATCCGGAAGGAAAGCGACGATGATCGAGGCGACGATGATGAGGAAGAGTAAGACGCCACAGATGATCAACCACGTTTTGGAGAAGATGATTTTGCCTTTGACAGGCGTTTCTTCTTCTTGGGGAATCTCGTCGAGTTCTTGGACTTCTTCTTTTGGTTTTTCTTGGTTATTCAACTTTGTTGCTCCTTGCTTTATCGACATAACGATAATAGGTCATGAACACCGTTGTCAACAACATCGTATCAATCGGGAACGAGAAGATGAGAATGATCGATTGCACGAAGAAGATGGTCATGAAGTCCATTTGGAAGAAGATGGATTTCCAGAACGATCCCCAGACGATGTTCACAAGAATGTGTAACAGCAACACCATAAACGCGATTTCATGCGGGGACGGACAGCTCGGGTAATCGAGCACTTTCTTTTGGAATCTCCGGTTCAAATAATAAATGAACCAGGTGAAGAAACCGAAGACCACCGCGGAGATGATGGGAATCAGAATCTTCCACAAAAGGTCAATCGGGTAGGTGTGGCCACCGACGGTGACGGCATCATTCATTAAAATGAACACCAAAAGGAAAGTCCAAATCGCGCCCATCAAGACATAACTATACGGAATCGGGTGTTTCTGGTAGCGGAGTTTCCGAGTGAGAATCAATAAGAAATACGGAAGGACGCCTAAGATGACAAACGAAATCGTCACAAACGGCGAATAGGGGAAGTTGCTGGTATCGAACATGAAATAACCCAGCACATCCGCGATCGCTCCCACGAAGAAGCCGTAAACAGGGCCTAAAAGCACACTGCTCATCATAATCGGGACAGCCGCGATACCGATGCGGATAAACGGCGGGATCTGGATAACGAGCAACTTATTGAAAATGATGGCTAAGCCCATCAACATGGCGGCGGTCGTGATTTTCATCACCGGGGATAATTTCATAACTTCTTACCCTCCTTCAGATCGTGTCGGACGACACCGATGAACGCGAGACTTCCGGTCATCAGTATTATACTCCGTTTCGGGGCTCGGGCGAGCGTGATGCGCATCGCCTCTTTGTAGTCATCGACATAGGGATAGATGAGGTTTTCATAATCTTCCCGGTGACGGACTCTCACGTGATCAAACGAAGTCACCAGGATTTTTTTGCTGATTTCCGAGAACGATTGG
>CAZKHP010000052.1:0-6390 GCA_964552695.1 uncultured Staphylococcaceae bacterium
TATTAGTACTTGGAATTTTTGTCAAATGTAAACATGAAATTAAACTATTCAAATGATTTCCACTATGAGAAAAAAGAGACCGAATAGCATCTCGTTAAAATTATCCCCTACTCGTTAAATTGATGCCCCTCAACTCTAAATATTCGACAGCCGAGACATAATTTCGTGTCCATGATAGAACTTCTATCTTTTGCAGAAAGGAAAGATTGCCCTATTTTCCGAATAAAAAAGGTCTGGTACGATTGTATCAAACCTATGCAACAACGATGGCAGGGGCGGAGAGAATCGAACTCCCAATAACGGTTTTGGAGACCGTTGCTATACCGTTTAACTACGCCCCTAGGGAACTACGCTTCAACATATTACCAAAATAGAGCACCATATTCAAGCGTGTTTACCGAGAGAAAAACAAAAAGAACCATGCCAAAGGCATGAGTGCTTATTGAAGCGTGCGGGCGACTTTATTGACGAGCCCCATGTCGGCTTTTCCGGCAAAGTTGGTTTTAAAGTGTTTCATCACCGAGGGGATGGAATGATCGGCCAAAGCCAAAATCTCTTTTTTGATTTCTTCTTCACTCATCATTTGCGGCAAGAAGCTCTTGAGCACCGCTTCCTGACGATTGATGCTTTCGACACGCGCGGCATTGCCGACTTTGACATAGCCTTCACGTTCATCGCCCAGTTCTTTGATCACCTTGGATAAGACGCTGATGACATCGGTATCCGTGGTTTCTTTGCCCACCGCTTTTTGTTCGATGGCAAACAAGTTGAATTTATTGATGGCGACCGAGAGTGCCGCACGGGCATCGGTGTCTTTGGCGCGAAGGGCGTCCATATTGGCTTTTTTCAATGTTTCAATGAGCATTTTGAGTTCCTCCGAATTCGTTACTATTCTATCAAAGTTGACCTCTAATATCAAAACTAATGGAAAAGAAAATCCCCGCCACTAGGACGGGGATTTCTGAAATCGTGGGGAGTGATTAGACTCTTAATTTCAAAGCTTCAGCGATGACGGTTTCGAAATCGATCGTGTGGATGGTGACGGTGGCTAATAAAGCTTCAGTACCATTCGCAGCGGCGATTTCGGTGACAGTCTTGCCAACGACGAAGGCTTGCCAAGCATTGGCTTGAACGTACCATTCGCCTTTAGCAGCGGTCGAACCCATGCCATACAGATCGCCTAAATCGCGTTTGGATTTGATGATGCTGTTGGCAGCGTCGACTTGGACTTTGGTTTCGTTGAAAGCGACGTTATAAATCGGGGCTTCAACCGTGCCAACGTTGGAGATGGTGTAAGGCGGTTGGTAAGCATCGATGACGGCAGCGATGACTTGGTTGGTTCCGCCGTCGGTGGCATCAAAGGCAGCGCCAATGACGGTAACGGTGGTTTGGGCAGCGGCTTGAGCGCAGAGCATGCCGGTACCGATCATGATGTTTTCGGGATCGACAGCGGTAATCGCGGCTTTGCCGGCAAAAGCTTCGGTAAGAACTTCCGTGTAATCTTCGGTACCAATGGTAACGGTAGCGAGTAACGCTTCGGATTCATTGGCGGCGACGGCTTCTTCAGCGGTCAAACCAACGATGAAATCTTGCCAGGCATCGGCTTGGACGAACCATTCGCCTTTGTTGGCGCTTCCGGCCATGTTATAGGCAGTGCCTAATTCGCGTTTGGATTTGACATCGGATCCGGAGTTAACGGCAGAACCAGAGCGGATGACCACGTTGGTTCCATCGGTCGAATTGACCTTGACTTGCATGACATCGACAAAAGCTTTGACAACAGCGCCATCAGCGTCAAATAAGAACGCACCGACAGTGATGTCGACTTGGAGGTATTGACCGGCAGTACCGGCGGTACCCTTGGAGGCATAGGCAGCTTTGCTGCCAAAGCCAAAGAAGGCGGCCTTGGGTTCGACAACTTCTGACGAGCTGGGTAACTCAGAGGACACCGAGCTTTCCTCGGATGAGGAAGGAGTGCCACCGCAGGACACCATAAGTCCAACAGCGGCGAGGAGAACGAGCAAACTGTTTTTCTTCATTTTTTTGAAAAAAACCTTTCTGATAATTATATAACTATCATTTTAAATGATAGAGCATAGTGCTTGAAAAAACAATATAGGATAAGCGAAAACAAGCCCTTAAAAGCGCTTTATTCCGCGACTTCTTCATAGTGAGGCAACGCCCGACGGACCATGAATTGCTCATAACCCGCGGTGTAACGCACTAAAACGTATCCGGTGATTTCCGATGAGGTGAAATTAAGGTCCACGGGATTGATCCAAGCGACGTTCAATTCCTTTTCGACATTTCGATATTGTTGTCTTAATTGCATGCCTTCCTCTTCGCTCAAACAAATCAAAGCGGTCGACAAAGCATCGAGTTCGGCGTTAGAAATATCGGCCGAAGAAATGTTGACTTCCATGTGATAAAGCGAGGGATAACCGGTTCTCGGATCGATGATGTGATGGCGGAGTACAAAATCCCCAGGGTTGTCAAAAGAGGGAATCCAAACGCCAAGGTATCCGCCTGAGGTTGACATGTTAAACGCCCCTTGACGAAGAATATCGAAAGCATAATCGGCTTGGAAGGTAGGAGATTCAACGGGAATATCCCATCCATTTTCGTCATCAAAATCACCTAACGCCATGAGACTGGAGCCACCGCCGTAAATCGCCCCGTGAGTTAATCCTTGTTCGATGAGAAGTTTGGAAATGATGTCATTGGCGTAGCCTTTGGCAATCCCACCCAACGTGATGGAAATTTCTCCGGGAAGGGCATCTTTGAAATCATTGAAACGGGCATAATAGTGACCATCAAGGGTGGAAAGCGTCAGGATTTCGTTAACCTCGGCTTCACTCATGGGAAGCACCGCTTGCAAGCGTTCCACTTTGGCCTTTTCCACGGGGTTCCAATCGGGGTCCATGGTTTGGTAATTGGCACGGTACTCGTCGACATAATCCGCGGTGATGCGGTCGTTCCAATAATCCGACAGTTCGCCGATGAACATATTGAAGGCTCCACCGGTCGAAATGGTGAGTTCTTTGCCAAGGACTAAGATGTCATGAAGGTCTTTGGAGATTTCCAAGTTTTCTTCGCTTCCGTAACTTTCATTGAGGGTCTTTAGATTGGTCATTAAACCCGAAGCATGGTTGGTATCGTCCTTATAGTAATCGTGATGGCGGTCAAAGGCTTTGTGAAGCCCGGGAACGTTTTCGGCGAGGATTTCCTGCACTTGCGCCTTTTCGGACGCCGGACGGTCTTTTTCGTAGTAAACCGTGTAGACCGAATCAAACGGTCCGATGGATTGATTGTCCGAAGTCACGATATTGATGTCATACCCTAAGTAAATGTACTCGGACGGTTCGTTTTGTTTTCCCGACCAAAAAATGGACGAAATCAAAAGGCCGGAGAGGAGGACGCTGACCGAGACGACGACGATTTCTTTGGGTGTCAAAAAGTTCGTGATTTTTTTCATAATTTACTCATTGATGACGATGCGTTTGAGGGCTTCGCGGGCGACAAACGCGATGGCTAAGCCTGTGACGATGCCGGCAAAGCTCAGAATCGGGAGATAGTTCAACATGTAACGGGATTCGTACAAAATCGAGACCATGATGATCTGACCCAGTCCATGGGACACGGCGCTGACCATCGAAAGTCCAAAAATGCTGAGGTTTTTGAATTGGACCAGAATGACCACCAAAAGCGAGGATAAAAACCATCCCGCGAGTGAGATGAAGAAGTTATAGCCAAAACCGGTGAAGAGGGCGGTTAAGATAATCCGTAAAAAGCCCACGGCGACAAATTCCTTTTCGCCAAAGTAGTATAAAACGATCAATCCGACAGTGTTGGCCAATCCGAGTTTGACCCCCGGAGCGATCATCGGCAAAGCAATGTAACTTTCGGCAAAGTTGAGGATGACACCAAAAGCGAGGAACATGCCAAGACGGGCGATTTTTAAAATCGAGTTATGGGTCTTTCTCATGCGTCCACCACTTCCTCGATAACCACCATGAAGTAGTTCGGTGCGCAGATGATGGGCATACCGGCTTCGCCGACCCATCCTTGGATTTTGCAGTAATGATGCGGAGAATCTTCTTTTTCGATACGGACTTTGCCTTCCGCGATTTCCACGACGACTTCGTAGCTTTCTAACGTCCCTTTATAAAATAAGGCGGTATCCGAAGCATAAAACGCCGGGGCAAATTCGCCGGTTCCGGGAATCAAGACATCTTGGCTACGGTCGTCGATATCCACCACCTGGTATTTGTTATAAACAAAATCAAATTCACCGGAGGAAGCTTCTTGTTTGTAAGCGTAGACAGCCCCATCCCCGATATCCAATGCATCAATGCGATTGGCTTGGAGATAAACGCCTGCCTCGAGATTATCGTTTTGAGGTTTGTTGTAAACATCGGTATAGACGAGAATCGCGGAGGTCGCCAAAAGCAGTGCGCAGAATGCGTACACGTCCGAACTCTTTTTGGTAAGTTCAAACTTTTTCATGGCGGTCTCCTTTCCGTCTAAAATCAATTATATTGATTATGGGTTTGTTTTCCAACAAGAAAAAGCCTAGGAGGTTATCCTAGGCATTTCGTTAAATCGTCACTTTGGCAATGTTGCCATCGGGACCGGGAGTTTGATCCAGGTATTCTTTGATTTTGACGCGGGCGTCGGGTTTGGAAACGCGGCAGGCCGAAATCTTGTCGATTTTACCGGTGACCAAGGCTTTGGCCAAGTCGGCACAACCGGCGCATCCGCAGGCACCGCAGTTGGCACCCGGAAGCATTTTATTGACCGCTTCGATGCGCGGGTCGATTTTGACCTCGAGGTATTTGGCGGCAACGGCCAACATGAGACCCAATGCGATGGCTAAGGCACCCATGACGGCGATCGTTTTGAGAATTTCTTGTAAAATAACTGGCATTATTGTTTACCTTCTTCCTTAGATTTCTGTTCGGGATGGTTGACGGGATTACGGCCACAGCTGGTGATCGCGCAGCCGACGCATTCTTCGCTGACTTTACGGCAACCTTCGGGTTCCGGGGTCCGTTTATTCAAAATGTAGGACAGGATGAATAAACCGATCAATACGGAAACGATGACGACCGCAAGAACGATGCGGACCCAGTCTGCCATTATACGATGCCTCCGAAGCCGGCAAAGGCTAAGGCCATCAAAGCGACGACGATCAAGGCAATCGCATTGCCCTTAAAGGGGGTCGGCAGGCGTTTGTCGCCGTCGATGCGGGTGCGGATGATCGAGAAAATGACGATGACCATCATGTAGCCCACGGGCACGGCGATGGAGTAAACCAACATCTCGAGGAAATTGAAGCCCAAGGTAATGTTTTCAAGCGCCACCAATAAGACGATGCAGTTGGTGGTGATCAGCGGAAGGTAAATGCCCAACGCGTTGTAAAGACCTTGAACGTATTTTTTGAGGAACATTTCAACGAATTGGACGAACACGGCGATGATGAGAATGAATGAAGTCAATTCCAGATATTCGAGTCCGAGCGGAGCCAGAACCAAATGGAAGAATGCATACGAGAGGATACCGGACATCACGACGACGAAGATGAGCGCGAAGCTCATGCCGATCGCGTTTTCGGTTTTCTTGCTGACGCCGAGTAAGGGGCAAACGCCCAAGAAGCGCGCCAAGACGACGTTGCTGGTGATGATGGCGGCTAAGGCAATGACTAAGATATTCATACTATTGAGCCCCCGCTTTCACGGCCGCTGCTTGAGCCGCTTTGGCGGCTTTTTCTTTTTGCAACCGATTCTTAATGACTTTGCCGGAGATGGCATTGATCGCCGCGGTCAATAAACCGAGGACCATGAACGCACCGGCGTTGGAAACGAAGAAGCTGACGGCGTATTCCGCGGGGAAGATCGTGACGCGGAAGAGTTCGATGTTGTTGAACGGATTGGTGAAGCCGAACGTGCCGGTGCCGATGATTTCACGGACGATGCCGACGCCGCAGACGGCGACGAAGTAACCAAGACCGCTGCCGATGGCGTCCAAGAACGAGTCGAGGACGGTATTCTTGCTGGCGTAGCTTTCCGCACGGGCGAAGATGATGCAGTTGACGACGACGAGGGGAAGATAGACACCGAGCGAGGCGGCTAACACGGGCGTGAACGCATCCATCAGCATTTCAACGATGGTGACGGAAACGGCGATGACAACGATGTAAACCGGGATACGGATTTCATCCGGAGTGAGTTTACGAAGTAAGGAGACGACCACGTTGGTCATGATCATGACAAGGATGACGGCGAGGCCCATGCCCAGGGCGTCGGAGAACGTCGTGGTGACGGCCAAGACCGAGCACATCCCGATGAACAAGGCGAAGGTCGGATTGCCTTGCAGGATGCCGGTCGTAAC
>CAZKHP010000053.1:0-6213 GCA_964552695.1 uncultured Staphylococcaceae bacterium
CACCATTTCTGCGGTTGCCTTCGTAGGCAGCATCGTCGTCAAGGCCGTCTTTTTACGAAGAAAACGGCCCTAAAAACCGTTTTTCAAACTCAAATCATTTCGGTATTTCAAACAAAAGAAGCCACTTTTACAGGAATAATCACATTTATTCCTGTTTTTCTTTAGGCATATTTGGGTTATGATAAAAACAATGGAATACATCAAACAAAACTATAAAGGATTCTTGATTTCGGGGAGCATCGTTCTCTTCAATGCCTTGCTTTGTTTTGCCATCGGTTGGGATACGTGTGTGTATCTTCAAACCCATGATTCGAGTATATACAATCTGATCTTAATCGTTCCCTATTTAGGTGGATTTTTGCTTTCCGCGGCGTCTTTATTGGTTGGCTTCCCCCTTTTGTTCGTGGGAATAACCAGACGAAAAAAGTTTCAAAAATTGACCAATCACATTATTGAAGAACAATAGATTTTTAAAAGATTAGATCCGAATCGCTGTACTCATAGGTCAGCGATTTTTGATAAACCGACTCGTAACACGCTTTCTTGTAAGCGAAATCGGCCTCCATCATGGCTTCTTTGTTTTCTTTGGCGCTTTTTGACGGATCGCAGTGAATCAAAGGAAAAACATGGATGGTGTAATGAACGCCATTTTCTTTCTTTTCCATCGTGATGAACGTGGGAATGATGGGAATATGATATTTGCATGCGTAATGATAAGCACCCGGTTTTAGATGGCGCGGTTTGGTGTACCCGGGCCACATTTCCTGCTCGGGGTAAAACAAGATCCAATGCTTTTGTTTGATGCGTTTTTCGAGCGACGGATTAAAGTTTCGTTCGATATAGGTTAAATCGTTTGAAAAAGGGATGGTGTTGACGTTTTTTAAAAGCCATCCTAATTTTCCCGGCATGAACATGTTGGTTTCCGCAACCACAATCGAAAGTTTCCTTCGCTTGCCGACTTTGTTCGTCAAAAATCGGACGACGGTAGAATCGACCGGAGAAAAATGGTTGGCGGTAATGATCCCGGCTCCTCTAAAACCTTTCAGATTCTCCAATCCAACGATTTGGGTTGTCTGATTAATCTTTTTGGTCAGGTGGTTGACGATAGCGGTCGCCACCTCGCACTTGACCTTGTTATGGAGTTTTCGCTTCGTATTGTCATGGGGAAGGATGCAACGCCGACGATCCGCCGGTGTGACGATATGGTCACTCGTCATCACCTTATTATTGAGTTCCCCTTTTTCCAAAGAGGTCCTAATGTTATTTTTTACTTCTTGCGTCAGCATACTTTAAGGTTTAGCACTGTTCGGAAGGTTGAGGCTTCCTGCTTAGAGATACGGACCGCATTGCCAACCAAACTTTGGATGGCCTTGACTTCGTTTCGTTGATCTTCTTCGGAAAAGCGTTCACGGATTTGTCTGAGTTCTTCATAGAAAACGGTTTTGCGGGCTTCGGTCCAGAAAATGTCGCCAAATAACACGCCATCATGCCGCCATGGCTTCTCGAAGGAGTTGTAGTGGCAGAGTTTTAAGGTCGAGACATCAAAAGTGGCATCCGGAAGAGGCATTTTGTTCCAGCTAATGGGGAGCAATACTTTCGAATGACGGCAAAGAACATTCAAATAATCTTGATCGGGGCAGACACTGTCAAAGTTGTAACGCGTCAACAGGTCAATGAATTTTTCTTCGATATTTTGTTGGCGGAACTCTTTGAGGTTCATAACGAGAACACCGGAATTAAAGTACTCGGTCGCTTTGATACCGACGCCATCTTCAACGTAACGGACAAATTCGGGCGTATCCAAGACCAAACGGTCATTAATGGCGGCAACAAGTTTTCCTTCGATATTGGTGTTAAAAAATTCGGAGATATCGCCGACAACGACAATATCACCATCCAGATAAATCGCTTTATCAAGATTGGGGAACAGAGTCGGAATGAACATGCGATAGTAGATAGCTACACTGTAATAATCCCGTAAACGAAGCGAAAGTGCATCACGGAATTTGTTAATCGTAGGGGCAATGTTAAAGAATTCTATAGCAAAGTTTTCATCGGCAAACCGAGAAATGCGTTCGCGATTACGTTCTTTCAATCCTTCATTCAGAACGATGATCCGGTAATCATAGTTCCGATTCGCCCGTTGCTTCAATGAAGAAAGGGCCACACCGAGAAAAGGAATGTAATTGTCGTCACAGGCAAAGAAAATCGGAATCAGTTTTTTGTTCATACGTTGGTTTCTCCTTTAATTTTTTTCAATTCTAAGAATTGATTCAAGATTTCATCAAAATCGTGACAATGATAGACCGAATGGACGCGTTCGATATCCCAAGGTTTTACGTTGATAAAGTGGAATTTAGGGAAGATGCTAAATTGCATGCTGAAGTGCCGAATGATCGTGTTGGACTTGACCGCTTTTTGCTCATTGAATTTCCGATGGATAATCTTCTTTTTACGGGTCATTTTGTTGATTCCGGTTTGATCACTCAGAAATACTTTTTTGGCATTTAACAGTTGTATGACTTTCGAAAATAAGCCGGTTTTGCGAATCATTTTCATATTCAATAGCAAGACCCCGGTATTGCAATACCAGGGATTGAAGAAGAAACGTCCGTAGCGATCTTTGGCAGCTGCATATTCGTGCTTTTCAATATCAATGGAGTACAATTCCGAAATGTTTTTATGAACAACGGTGTCGGTGTCTAAATATAAGACTTTATCGGGAATTTCGGGGAGTTCTGCAAGAAGCAGTCGAAGTAAAGCATAGGGTGTATAACGATTCGTAAGGTTTTTGCAATTGGCCAACTTCTGGTCAAAAACTTTCCGGACATCCACTCGAATGATGTGGCTATCTGAATTGACTTTTCTCATTTGTGCTTCAATAAAGTCTAGGTCCGCTTGAGGAATGGATACATAATCTTTGTCTAGTTCGGTCAAATCCATTGTTAGGACGTAAATTCTAAGGGGTTCATGGTTGACATGGATAAGAGAAAGAATGCTAATCAACAAGCCATCAAAAACTCTTCGATTTCCAGCATATACAATATTCATACTTGCTCCTTCAATTCATAACGGAATTTTTCAAAATCGGACTGTTTGGCTCGTTCACACATTGCCATGAAGACTTGATCTCTGAGATGAATCTGCTGTTCTTTAGGGCTTAAATCTTTAGGGGCGGTAAAGGGTCCATCGACATAAATCACTGTTTTGAAACGATGATGTTTCCTTTTTTGATAGGTAGTGGTAAATGCAAAGACCGGAGTTTCGTGTTTGACAGGGTATTTGAAACTGCTTTCGTTAAAGGGGCGGATTTGGGTATAGTTGGGCCACACGTGGGCTTCGGGATAGATAAGTATCGAATGTCCTTGGTTAATTCGTGTTTCAATCGCCTTGAAGAAGTTCTTACTGGCTTTCAAGTCATCGGGTAGAGGGAGGGCTCCAAGAAGTTTCGTAAAATTTCCCAAAACAGGAAGCGAAACGTTCGCAGGGCTGACAATGGTATAGTTCCTTTTCGGAAACACAATGATGTTCGGGGTCAAAGCATCACCGATGACCTGAGTGTGGTTGGAAAAAATGAAGTATCCCGTTTTCAAGTAAGGCCTTAAAACTTTACGGTTTTTAAAAGAAATCCTTTTTATGATCCGGGAATAAACGAAAGCAATCGGAGTAGCAATAATCCGGTAGGCAAAAAAAGCGAAAAGTTTTGCAAAAAAACCTTTCCGAATGTAAATATAATCGCCCCCAATTTTTTTTAGCTTCTTTGGGGGTGTTTCGTAGTCATCGTTTTGTTCTTTCGAATAATAATACGTTCGTTTTGGTTTCATAAATGTTTGTACCTATTTTCTAGGACTCCAAGAAAACATGCAATTGGAAAAAACAAAAAAGACTTCCTATGTTAGGGAGACCTTTCCCACAAAACGGGAAATTGACTTTTTGAGGGAAATTTGCTATGTTTTTGTTTAGTATAGGAATTAAAAATGGCCAAATTAAGAAATGTCATATCCACGAACCTTATATACCTTAGACGCAAGAATAATCTGACTCAGCAAGAGCTTGCGATGAAAATCAATTATTCGGATAATGCAATCAGCCGTTGGGAACGCGGCGAAGTCATGCCAACGATTGAAACTTTGGAGATCGTTGCCGAGTTCTATGGTGTTACGGTACAAAATCTTTTAGATGAACTTTTTTCGTTTCATGACCAAAAACCGATTCCGGCAGTCATTTGGAAAAGAATTTTTATTGCGCTTTTCTCGATTTCAATTGTTTGGGGTGTGGCCCTTGTCAGTTTCATTTATATAGATATGATCAAAGCAACTTTGGGCGAGAACATGCAACACCCGTGGCTCATATTTTTGGCGGCAGTCCCTCTGAGTTGTCTCATTGGTTATTACTTTAATCGTATCTGGGGGACAAAACTTCTCAATCTGATTATTTGGTCTGTCTTTACTTGGACCGCTTTAACAACCATATATCTCTTTTTGCTTGTTAATGGTGGCCAAAATTTCTGGATTATTTTCCTTTTAGGAGTGCCGACTCAAGTCGCCATGGTGCTCTGGTACTTTATCCGTCGTTGATTGTTTTGCAACTTGTTTTCAAGCCCAAAGGAGGGGTTGATATGATTATCGGTAAACTTTCAGAGTTGAAACGTTACAAAGGTATATCCATGAATCTAGACAAGGCGATTGATTTCGTAATGACCCATGACCTTCTATCCTATCCTGTCGGTACTCATGAAATTGATGGGAAGTCTGTCTATTTTCTCCGCCAAAGTTACATAGGAAAGCCAATTAACGAGGCCAAGCCCGAATCCCACAAACTCTACGCCGATCTGCAAATCGTACTTAAAGGGGACGAAGGTTTCGGATATGCCCACCTATCGAATCCATCACTCATGGTCACAGAGCCATATCTCGAGGCCAAGGATGTTGCCAAATACACCGTAAATGATGAAATCATAGTTCCGCTCAATGAAAACTCATTTGCGTTGGTCTTCCCTGAAGATGTCCATAGGCCATGCATCCAAACGAACATGAACCAAGTCGAGAAAGCGGTTCTGAAAATAAAGCTCTAATAAAGAAAAACCGCAGATTTGCTGCGGTTTTCTTATGAAAGAACAAGGTTATAGGTATTTTTGACTTAGAACATCAAAGACTCCTTTTGTCAGCAATCGTACTTCGGGGATGACCGATAGGCAGATGAAGGAAAGAGTCATGAATGGGTCTATATCATAACTGACGCCAAGCCGGTGGGCCCTTCCTTTGAGGTCTTCAAGTTTTTCGTTTACTTGATCCAAACTTTGTGAGCTCATCAACCCCGCAATATTCAGTGGTAAAGAAGCCACGGCTTTGCCACTGGTGACAATCGTCATGCCACCCTTTATGCGGCGTATTTCTTTGACTGCCGCAACCATATCCTTTTCATTGGTTCCGACCACGATAATATTATGGGCATCATGGGCAATGCTTGTGGCGATTGCCCCTTTTTGTAAGCCATATCCTTTGATAAAGCCCAAGCCAATATGGCCTGTCGCGTGATGACGTTCAACAACAGCCACTTTCAAAATGTCCCGAGAAAGGTCGATGATGGTGGCCTTTCCAAGATTCTTTGTGATGATCTGATCTTTCACTAAACCAATAAGACCTAAAGGTGAGGTGTTTTGAAAATCCTTGATTTGAGGTTCGGCAATCCGAATCGTCGAACTCGCATGTTCAGAAAGAGATTCGGAGATACTCGGTTTTGAAATGGAGATAGTATTCATGTGTTCATATAAAATTTTGCCATTTTTAAGGACGGCCTCAATATCAAGACCTTCCAAAGAATCTATTACTAAGAGGTCTGCCTTATATCCGGGAGCGATCGCACCCGTATTTTTTAAACCAAAATAAAGGGCAGGATTAAGTGTGGCAATCCGAATGGCAATGAAAGGATCAACCCCTCTTTTGATTGCGTTTTTAACAATAAAATCCATATGCCCGAAATTCAAAATGTCGTTTGGGTGCTTGTCATCCGTCGCAAATAAAAGACGACCAGAAAATTGGGGGGTCATTAAAGGAATCAAAGCTTCGAGGTTTTTGGCAGCAGTTCCTTCCCGAACCATGATCCATTGCCCGAGTCGGATTTTCTCAAGGGCGTTCTCATAGGTCGAACATTCGTGATCCGAATAGATTCCCGCGGCTACGTATGCCTGTAACGAGTTTCCAGATAGATTGG
>CAZKHP010000054.1:0-6210 GCA_964552695.1 uncultured Staphylococcaceae bacterium
CCCTATCGTTTGACGATCAAACTGGCTTCGTTTGCCGCCCTCATCTTAAAGTTCAAGAATGCCCAATAGTTGGACGTATGAAAGGATTTATTAATGTTTAAGAACACCCAAGAATTTAAAGCCGAATTCGAAACCCGGCTCAGCGAGAAATACGGACGCTCGGTCAGTGATTCCCACGTCACCGAACGTTACGATGTGCTCGGCACCATGGTTCGCGATTACGCCGGCTTCGATTGGCGGCAATCCCGTGAAGACATTTTGAAAAACCGCGAAAAGCAATTGATTTACTTTTCGATGGAATTTTTGATTGGCCGATTGATGGTCAACAACATGCAAAACCTCGGCATTTACGAAGTGGCCAAACAAGGTTTGAACGAAATGGGCCTCGATATCCACGAGCTCGAAGAGCTGGAAACCGATGCCGGCCTCGGCAATGGCGGTCTCGGCCGTCTGGCTGCCTGTTTCCTCGATAGCATCGCCACTTTAGGCTTCCCCGGACATGGCAATACGATCCGTTACGAATACGGTTTCTTCCGTCAAAAAATCGTCAACGGCAAACAAACCGAAGTTCCCGATCAATGGCTGGTCAACGGCAACGTTTGGGAAGTCCGTAAACTCAAACACGCCGTCGAAGTCAAATTCTACGGAAATGCCGAAACCTATCCCAAGCCCGATGGCGGTTATGCCATCCGCACGGTCAATGCCGTCTGCGTCAAAGCCGTTCCCTACGATATGTCGGTGGTGGGCTACCGTAACCACGTCGCCAACAACCTTCGTCTTTGGAGTGCCGAACCGAGTTCCGAAAACTTGCCGCGTCACCAAAAATTCGAAGATTATTTGCAAACCCTTCGCGAACTCTGCCACGGCCTTTATCCCGATGATTCCACCGAGCACGGCAGAATCTTACGTTTACGTCAACAATATTTCCTCGTTTCGGCGGGTTTACAAAGCGCCATGCGGGGCCACTATACCCGGTTCAAAACCCTCAATGATTTCTGCGATAAATATGTCTTCCAACTCAACGATACGCACCCCATTTTAGCGATTCCCGAAATGATGCGTTTATTGATGGACGAATATGGCTTCTCCTGGGATGAAGCGTGGTATCAGGTCACCCATTCGATGGCGTATACGAACCACACCATCATGGCCGAAGCGCTTGAAAAATGGCCGGTCCAATATGTCCAACAATTGATCCCGCGATGCTACATGATCATCGAAGAAATCAACCGTCGGGCACAAATCTATTTCAACGAACGTCACCTCAGCGAAGACAAACGCCGCAACATGTCGATCATCAAAGACGGCATGATCCATATGACCAATTTGGCCATTTATGCGTGCTTCAGCGTCAACGGCGTGGCCGCCTTGCATACCAAGATTTTGACCGAATCCACGTTCAAAGATTTCTATGAACTCTTCCCCGAGAAGTTCAACAACAAGACCAACGGCATTACCCACCGGCGGTGGTTCCTTTACGCCAACCCCGCGATGGCGAATCTGGTCACTTCCAAAATCGGTGATTCATGGATCATGAACCCCGATGATTTGGTTAAGCTGGCTCCTTTGGCCGATGATAAAAAGCTCCAAAAGGATTTTTTGAAAATCAAGATGGAGAACAAAGTCAAACTGGCCAAATACATCAAAGACCATAACGGCATCGACATCGACCTCAATTCGATCATCGACGTCCAAATCAAGCGGCTGCATGCGTATAAACGCCAATTGATGAATATTTTCCATGTCATGTATTTGTACAACCGCATGAAGGACGATTCTTCGTTCCGCATCTATCCGCATACCTTCATTTTCGGAGCCAAAGCCGCCCCGAGTTATGTGTACGCCAAAAAGATCATCGAGCTTATCACCTCAGTGGCCGACCGCGTTAATAACGATCCCGAAATCAGCAAGTTCATGAAAGTGGTGTTCATCGAAAACTACGGCGTGTCCTTAGCCGAACTCATCATTCCCGCCGCCGACATTTCCGAACAAATCTCGACTGCCGGCAAAGAAGCCAGCGGCACCAGCAACATGAAGTTCATGATGAACGGTGCGATTACCTTGGGTACTCTCGACGGCGCCAACATCGAAATCGCCGAACGCGTCGGACCGGAAAACTCCGTGATCTTCGGTCTTAAAGCCGATGAAGTCGCAGAATTGTATGCCAACGGTTCCTATAACCCGTGGGATATTTATAACGACGATCCGCGCATCAAAGAAATCATCGATTCACTTATCGATGGCACGTGGGCGGATGGCAACAACGAAAAGTTCCGGCAAATCTTCGATGAAATCATGTACCACAATGATGAGTACTTTATCCTCAAGGATTTCGATGCCTATGTCAAAGCGCAAGAGACCATCTCAAAACTGTATCTTGACCGTGCCCACTGGGCGAAGATGTGCTTACTTAATATGTCTCAATCCGGTTACTTCTCAAGCGACCGTACGATCCACCAATATAACGACGAAATCTGGCATTTAAGCCCCTTGGAGTAATGTTTATGGCCACAATTGATTTAAGTGCGCTCTACGAGCAGCAATCGCTTTTGGATACCCGCATCCACGCTCAAAACCATGTCGACTATCCCATCACGATGTCCCGCCGCGTGTTAGCCTTGCTCGTTGAGCTCGGCGAACTTGCCAACGAAACCCGGACCTTCAAATTTTGGTCGACCAAAGGACCTTCGCCCAAAGCAAAAATCCTCGACGAATACGCCGATGGCTTGCATTTTTTGCTTTCTTTGGGACTCGCCTTAAAAACCTCAACCAAAGTATTCAGTTATCGCGTTAGTAAAAAGACGCTGACTGAACAATTCTTGCGGTGTTACCACGACTTTTCCGAGTTGGCCGAAGCCTTGAATCAAAAACGCTATGAAAAAGCGATGTCTTCTTATCTTTCCTTGATTCCCGCTTTAGGAGTCACACAACAAGAAGTCGTCGATGCGTATCTGACCAAACTCGCCATCAATTTCAAACGCCAAGACGAGAAGTACTAATCTAGAAACAGGGCAACGCTCATGCTAGAATAGTTGCCATTAAAAGAAGGAAATATCTATGAACGAAAAAGAACGACAAAAGTTTTTGAAAACCATCAGTGAGACCAGCGGCATTTCCGGTAACGAAAAAGACGTGGCCAAATTCTTTGAAAGCCAAGTCAAGGATTATGCCGATAAAATCGAATACGACAACTTAGGCAGCGTTCTTGCTTACGCCAAAGGCGAAGAAGGACAACCGACGGTCTTACTCACCGGCCATATGGATGAAGTGGGCTTTTTGGTCCATCGCATCGAAGATAGCGGCCTTATCCGCATCCACCCCGTGGGCGGATGGTGGGGACACGTCATCCTCGCCGAAGTCGTGAAAGTCAAAACCCGCGATGGCAAAGAATATTTCGGCGTCACCGGCGCGCAACCGCCCCATGGCATGTCTCCCGAACAAAAGAACAAAGTCATGGAAATCAAAGACATGTATGTCGATATGGGCGTGACCGACAAAAAAATGATCGAAGCCTTAGGCATCCGTGTCGGAGACACTGTGACTCCGTATACCGAATACCGCGTGCTCAATGACGGCAAAACGCTCTTAGGCAAAGCCTGGGACGACCGCATCGGCGCGGCTATTGCCATCGAAGTCTTACAAAACCTCAAAGGCGTCCCGCATAAAGCCACCGTCGTGGCCGGCGGCACTGTCCAAGAAGAAGTGGGGCTTAGAGGCGCCAAAACCGCGTCCTATAAAGTCCACCCCGATATCGCTTTTGCCCTCGACGTCACGATGAGCTATGACCTCCCGGGATCGCCGAACAACCCGACCAAGCTCGGTTCCGGCGTTGCCCTTTCCGTGATGGATGGTAGCGTCATCGCCCACCGCGGTTTATTTGATTTCGTGGAAAAGATTGCCAAAGAAAAAGGCATCCGTTATACCTACGATTTATTGACTGCCGGCGGTACTGATTCTGGCGAGATGCACAAGCAATATGATGGCGTCATTACGATGACACTCTCGCTGCCGTGCCGTTACTTCCACAGCCACGTTTCTTTGATCAACGAAGACGATTACCTCGAAGCGGTCAAACTGATGACGGAAGTCGTCAAGGCCATCGACAAAAATGTTCTCGAAGATCTCAAAGAATCCAAATTCCGTTAAACAATAGATAAACGAAAACCACCGAATTAATCGGTGGTTTTTTCATTCTTCAGATAACGATTTAATGCGTGTCTTACGTAGCACCAGAACTAATGCGATGGACACTGCGGAACTCACCGCGACTTGAATCAGATCGAAGGGGGAGGAGGCCAAGACCAAAGACCATCCGCCAAAGATCCAATAGGCTAACGCATAGACCGGAACAATCAATAACGCTCCAACGGGAATGGCAAGAGACTGTGCTTTTTTGTTTTTAATGGCTTTGAATAAGTATCCGGCGACAACCGCTTCAAAGAGTTTGGCAAAGATGGTAAACGGAACATACATGCCTGCGCCTAGATACAAATCGCCGAGGACCGCGCCAATGATTCCGGCCAACGCTCCGGCAAAAGGATCAATGAACACAGCCGTAAACAAAATGACAGCGTCCCCCAAATTCACATATCCGGTACTGGCCGGGATGTTGATATGGATGAACGCGGTGGCGACGAAGGTTAACGCGGCCATGATGCCCGTAAGCGTCATGCGGCGGACAGAATTTTTCATAACAGTTCCTCAATTTGGTCTTCGCTGTAAACAGGAATATGGTGTTTGTGCAATAACTCCGCGGCCACGCCCATGCCTTCGATGAGGACATGCGAGAACGTGCCGTCATAGATGAAGTGAGTCCCACAGGAGGGGCTTTTTTCTTTTAAGACTGCGCCGACGACATTATTTTCTCTGGCAAGAAATAAGGATAACTTGGCTCCGATTTCATATTCGACGCTGACATCGACGCCTTTAGAAGAGACAACCATGCCGTCGCGGCGTTCGCTGGGAGCGCGCGGAATCGGCAATCCACCCATGTATTCGGGGCAAATCAGGATGAGCTCGTATTTGGTTTTGAGCTTCTCGATCAATGGATGAAAACAGTTCTTGCCGTCATACCGGCAATTCTCGCCTACCAAACATGCGCTGATCAACAGTTTTTCCATCGCGTGATTCCTCGTTACCATTCTAAAACAAACACGGCATAAAGAAAACCTCCCGAAAAAAGAAAAGCCCCGTATAATAAAGAAGTGATGAAAAAAGAACTCGACTTTATCTTTCCCTATGGGAATGCAACCTATAACGTCCATGTGACGTATAAAAAAATGCGCCGCGTCATTTTTCGCGTCAAAGACGGCGTCATCCATATTTCCAGCCCGCTTCGTTTCGCGCATCCCCGCTTACTCGCGACGTTGACCACGATGATGCCCAAACTCGAGGCGTTATTACGCCGTGAAGTCCCCAAGGACGACCATGCGATGTATTTACTCGGTGAAAAGAAAAACCTCGTCTATGGGGCGAAACGCTTCCAAATCACGGAAACCACGATCGAAGCCAAAGACGAAGCCTCCCTGGACCGTAACCTCAGAAAGTGGGGCACCGCGTATCTGACGAGCCGCGTCCGTTCCTACGAAGCGTTGATGGGCGTAAAAATTCCTTACGATGTCCGGTTACGCGCCATGGACACACGCTATGGCAGTAACTCCCGTGCCACCCATCGCCTGACCTTCGCCTTCAAACTGATTCACTATGCCCCTTCCATCATCGACGCCATCGTCGTCCATGAACTGGCCCATGACTTCCAATTCGACCATTCCGCGAAGTTTTATCAAATCATTCATCAATACTGTCCCAATTATAAGCAAGAACATTTAAAATTAAGAAAAGGAATGTATCGATGAACCCCGTAATCACCAGCCGCAACAACGAAACCATCAAAGACATCGCCCGCCTCAACGAACCTTCTTTCCGGAACGAAAAAGGCCTCTTTTTGATTGAGGGTGCCCACCTGCTTGAGATGGCGCTTTCCCATGGAGTGGTGCAAACGGTGGTATCGCTGGAAAAACTTCCCCATCTTCCAGACACCATCGAACAAATTCTCGTCACCCCGGATGTCTTAAAAAAGATTTCCTCTCAGAAAACACCCCAAGGCATCGTCAGCGTCTGCCGCCAATTGACCCCCAAGCAAGACTTAGGGCAACGCATCCTTTTTCTTGATGATGTCGCCGATCCCGGCAATGTCGGAACCTTGATACG
>CAZKHP010000055.1:0-6184 GCA_964552695.1 uncultured Staphylococcaceae bacterium
TTTGTTAAATTTTCTTTTTCGTAGCGTTGCACATCGTCTAACCAACCGAGATCGCTGATGACCTTTTCTTGCCGGCAATAGGCCTCCCAGACATCATCGAACGGGAAGGTTTTCAATTCTTCCTGGACCGCAAACAATTCTGTGAACCGTCCTTGGTTTTGTAAACGATGCAGCAGCTCCCACGGAGTCAGTAGCGACTTCAGTAAGGCTTTTTGCATGTTACGCGCGCCGATGATTAAGGAAGCAATCCGATTAATTGAAGCATCGAAATAATCGAGACCAATATAGGTTTTTTTCCAAGCGCGGCATCGCACGATTTCATCGGCAATTTCTTGCAAATCATCATTTAATTTTATCACATGGTCACTATCCCATCGGACCGGACGAGAAACATGGAGAGCAATTTTTTTAGAAAAAAGCAGTAACGAAGAAATTTTGTCCGCCACGTTTTCGGTAGGATGGAAATGGCCGGTATCGAGCAGACAAAGAAGGTGGTTCCTCGAAGCATAGGATAGATAGAATTCGCTACTTCCGACGGTATAGGATTCGACCCCAATACCGAAGACTTTGCTTTCCACGGAATCATCCATATAACGCCGATTGACTTTGGCTGCATAAATCTTGTCCAACGAGTCTTTTAACCGCTGGCGTGGTCCAAAACGATCAGATGGGGTGTCTTTAAGGCCATCGGGAATCCATAAATTGCAAAGCGCCTTCTGTTTGAGTTCTTTGCCAAAATATTCCGCCACTTTTCGACTTTGGATACAGTGGCGAATCCAGTAGTCGCGAATGTTTGAATCCGGAGATGAAAGCGAAAGGTTATCTTTCAGATAAGGGGAAGAAAAGACGGTGGGATTAAAGTCAAGACCCACATGATGAGTCCGTGCAAAATCCACCCAAGGGGAGAAATGTTCGGGGTCGATTAGACTTCGATCCACCGGAGAATCACTCACGCGATAGATGGCATGAAGGTTGAGCTTCTTCTTCCCCGGGATATGGCGTAATGCCAGTTCCAAATCTTGGGTCATTTCCAAAAAATTACGTGCTTTTCCCGGATAATTGCCCGTGGCTTGAATGCCCCCACTCAACGCACCGGAATGCTCAAATCCCGTCACATCATCCAACTGCCAGCATTGAAGGCTGACTGGAATCGTCGACAGGATTTTTAAAGCCTTCCGTGGGCTAATTCCGTAGCGGGCAAATTTCTTAAGTGTTTCCGTATGCATAAGCGACCTCCTTGATGGCAAAGCTCCGTCGTACTAAATCGCGGGCTTCGTCAATGTCTTGTCTGTTTTCTACGCTCATCCACTGAATCAACACATTGCCAATAGCAGTTGCCTCGCAAGGGCCATAGAAAACATGCTTCTTCGTCGCAATCTGCGTAAGTTTGTTCAGATAACTATCTTGCGAACCCCCGCCGATGACATGGATGGATTCATAGGTTTTCCCCGTGAGCGTTTCGATTTCTTGAACGGTCTTCGCATAGCACTCCGCCAGAGAATGATAAACTGCGTGCACAAGGTCTCCCCAAGTATTGGGGGAATTGGGCTCAAGTAGGCTTTCGAGGGCGTTTTTCATCGAAGGCGGATTAAGCAAGCGCGAATCGTTGACATCGAAGGTCTTTGAATACTTTGAGCAACGGGCCAAGGCAATCAATTCCGAAAAAGGAATCTCACGGTTTTCTGCCAGCGACATTTCCTTACGGAGATTTTGGACAATCCAAAGGCCCATGATGTTTTTTAAGAAGCGAATTTTTGCAGGAAAGCCGCCTTCGTTGGTGTAATTGAGTTGTTGGGAACGGGAAGAGGTCAACGGGTGATCCAACTCTACCCCCATCAACGACCAAGTGCCCGAACTTAGAAAGAGAGTCTCTTTTTTCAAAGGACAGGCGATGACCGCCGAAGCAGTATCGTGCGTTCCCACTAAGACGACATTTGCCTGAAAGCCGACTTCACGGGCAATCGACGGCCTTAACGGTCCAAT
Organism: uncultured Staphylococcaceae bacterium; assembly: GCA_964552695.1. GTDB lineage: Bacteria > Bacillota_I > Bacilli_A > RFN20 > CAG-826 > CALMWE01. Next base: position 1,984 of record CAZKHP010000055.1, read on the forward strand.
CGTTTCCCCGGGTTGAGCTAAGCGGGATTGAAAACACGCGGGATTTAAACCCAAGGCGTTGATGATTTCCATCGACCAGGAACGGGTGTCCGCGTCCACCAACCCGGTCGTCGTCGCATTGGTGTATTCTTTGACTTTACGTCCCGTAAGACGAAACGCCAGAAATTCGGGAATCATCAAAAACTCGCAGGCTTGATCCAAACGCCCCTTGTTCTGGTCGTCAAAAAGTTGATAAAGCGTATTGAATGATTGTTTTTGACATCCCGTGATGGCATAAAGGCGTTTCGAAGATATGCGGCGTTCAACCTCATCCAAAATGTTTTGGGTACGATGATCGCGATAGGCGTAAACCGGGTGTATCGGGCAATCGTCACTGTCGAGCAAAACATAATCGACGCCCCACGTGTCAATGCCAATCGTCGTTGGTATCTTTTGTGCCGCAGCACACTTTTTTAACCCTAGGAGGATTTCGTCCAGAATGCGAGTCATATCCCACGTCACATGGCCCGCGACGGGAAGCAAAACATTGGGGAAGCGATGAACTTCCTCAACTTTGAGACAATCGTGCTCCATATGTCCCAACACGAGGCGTCCGGAAGACGCGCCGATATCGATGGCTAAATAATAGGTCATTCTTGTTTTCCTTCAGATTCATTATAAAAACCGGAACCTCAAAAAATAAGGACACCGTTTGTTCAAAAAGTGTCCTTATTTGTAAAAACATCATCGCTGATCGCGGAATTGTTTGGGGCGCATATGGTAGGTTTGGGCGAACAAGCGATGAAAGTAACTCAGGTTTTCATAACCAATTTCATGTCCTACTTCCGAAATTGGTAAGGCGGTATTTTTGAGTAAGTACGCCGCTTGTGTCAGCCGTTTCTTTTGAACCAACTGAGTATAGGTTTGCCCGGTCAGTGATTTGATTAACCGGCTCATCGTAAAAAGATCATAAAGCTCTTTGTGGGCCAAGGTCGTCAAATCACCATCCCGATAATGGGTCTCCACATAACGATAAATGCTAAGAGTTAGGCGCTGACGGTCATTTTGCGAACCAAAGGACAAGTGTTCGGAAAAATTGATGAGTTGAAGAAAAAGCAAGCCCATCGTGATTTGATTGGTCGACCGTTTGTTGCTTTGTTCGTTAAGAAGAGTCCAAACAAGATTTTCAATCAAATTTTGAACAGGAACTACGTCACTGACTGAAAAATGCATATAATGAGGATCATTTCCGCTCATAGAGAAACTGCTTAGGAGAAAATCGCGTAAAGGGGTTTTTTCTTCATTGATCATCGCCATGGTCGTAGCAAAGAATTCAGGCCGAATGATGAAGTTGATCGCAATATCGTGTTCCCCCGCAGGAAAAATCTCCTGAGTCGAGCGAGGGTTCAGAAACAAAAGTTCGCCCTGGTTCAAACGGACGGTCTCACCGTTGATTTTGTGAGTGGTCGAACCTTGGCACATATAGACCATCTCCAAGTAATCATGACTATGGCTCGGGAAATGAATAAATCGAGTATGCGTCCGGATTTTTATCAATTGCCCTTCTTCCAGAAACTTAGCGGCCTGAACAACCCCGCCGGAGTCCATGTAAAGAGTCGGGTCAATTTCTTTTTGACCCGCTAAAATGGTGCGTTCTTCCTTGGTAATTATGGATAATTGACGGATGAGTTCTGAATTCATTTTAGTGTCCTTATTTTCATTTTAACGCAAAAGAAAAAGCATCGGTACTAAAACAGATGCTTTCACATTTTTAAGTTTTTTTATCGGTGGCGGAAACGATAGAGCACGCCTTGGTGCGAAATTTGATTCGGAGCCAAGGTTTTGAAACGTTTTTCAGGCATGGGCGTGGTCACTGGTTCGAGCCCCAACACATAATCTGCCGAGGCCATGCTTTTCCACTGGAACACATACGGTTGCTCGGTGGCATCAAACCAAAGTTCCAGAGTCATGTTTTCGTTCTTCACGCACGCCTTTTTACCCCATCCAGGAGTCAACGTGTGAAGAAAGCATTCTTCCTTTTTTCCAGGGGAAGGTTTGGTAAATTCTTGGCAATGTGCAACATCCACTTCGCCGATCCCTTGAGTCGTGACGGCATCAAGCGTCAAAGCCGTCTTTTCGGAAAGCAAAGGGTAGCCAAGGTTGGTGTGATACATGATCATATAACGATCTTCTACGAAGCCCTCGTTCACGATTTGGTCACTAATTTCAAGGTCATCACCCAGATAACTGAGTTTGAGGGTCCGGTATACTGCAATTTTATGGCCAAACAGGGCTGAAAAGGTCATTTTCCCTTTTATCTCAAGGAAATATTCCCCGTTTATGAAAGAACCTTTGACAGAAACATCCTCAGCAGGCAAATATGAAAAACTTCCATGCTGTACAACCGGTTGTCCGTTGATCAACTCCGGGATTCCAATATTGTCCAAGCCACAGGTGTAGAGGAACCCTCCCTCGAAACTCGATAAGAAAGGGTAGGCACCAGTCAGCATCAAATGAGGATTGACCAAACCGTTCTTACTGATGTAGGAAATCGGCGTTCCTTCGTAGGAAAGGCGGAAAATGTCCATGGCCCGATCCAGCAAAACAAAGAAATCAAGTTTGCCATTAAACACATGGAGCGCATCGACGCCTTTGGCTTTCCCGCTGGTGTATTGAATCCGTTCGGCCCCGCAAAGGACCGACATATCTGAGACATAAGGTTCGATATCCATTTTATTCTCCCGAGAAAACCCGTAAGGCCTTCATACAGTTGTCTTTCATGGCCTTTTGGGCAGCCAAGGCCATATCATGGTAAAACCCTTTTTCGTGTGTTTCCGAGAGTGCTTTGGCAGCCGCATATCCCGCATAAGACATATAGGTATAGTAGTTGATTTTATTGATGCCCAACGTGATGACTTGTCGGTATTCTTCGTCGGATATACCTGAGCCTCCGTGCATGACCAAAGGAGCATCCGTTAAAGCACGGACTTGAGCGATGATCGCCATATTTAGGACCGGTTTCACTTTGTAAATTCCGTGTGCTGTCCCAAAAGCGATGGCTAAAGCGTCGACATGGGTCTTGGCCAAAAAATCGGGAACGAGCTTCGGATCGGTATAAAGGTCTTCGGGTTTTCCGCTCGATAACCCCGTTCCCCCTTCGCGGGTAGGCAAACGGCCTAATTCGGCTTCTATACTCACGCCGTGGGCATGCGCAAAATCCACCACTTCGCGCGTGAGCTTAACATTTTCTTGGTAAGGCAACGTCGAATGATCGATCATCACCGAGGTAAAACCAAGCGCAATGGCGCGTTGGCAATACGCAAAATCTTCGCCATGATCCAAATGAACACAAACAGGAACTGGGCTTTTCTTAGCCAAAAGAACCATCACCGGTCCAATTTTATCGAGCGGAGAAATGCTTTCGTGACATTGGGCATGGGAAATAATGACCGGAACGTTGAGAGTTTCGGCACATTCTAAAACTGCAAGCAGACATTCGAAATTCGGGGTATTGAACGCCCCAATGGCGATTTTCTTCTCTCGGCCAATCGCCAGGACTTCTTTTAAGGTTGCTAACATGGGGTTCTCCTAGAAAACTTTCACATCATAATGAAGGTAAACATTGAAAGATTCTTCTAAGATGGCCTTGGCATCCCCGAAAGCAACAGAGACGTGATGACGGTAGCCATTGCGCCCAACATACATGAGAATGTCTTCCAAATGTGCGATATGGGCAACGCCACCGGCACCAAAAAATACTTTTTCGATGGGCTCTCCAGTAAAGTCTCCTTCACCCAGGTACATTTGAATTTTGCCTTCTGCTGTTTTGGCACTGGCAAAGGTAAATTGACCTGCTTTGATGCGTCCTTCGTTTACACCCCAAGCACATCCGGCGCCCCAACTTTTTGCAAACATTTTGTGGTCTGTGACCGTGCCTTTGGCTTCCATCATATCCTGAGCGACGGGACCGCAATGGAAAAGAATGCATTTGTCGGCCTGAGTTCCATAGTTATTGTTCCAATCCAAAACCGTTGAGACGTTTTCGGTCGCCAAGGTTAACGCCCGCATCGCTAAAGTATTGCAAACATCCAATTCGCAAGAGCAAGGAATTCCGAGGTGATTGAGATAGGAAATCACGGTGCATGCCGATATCCCCATGACAATCGGGAATTCGTTCCAGCACCGAAGCGCCAGCGAATCAAGTTTCCATTCTTTGACGTAA
>CAZKHP010000056.1:0-6133 GCA_964552695.1 uncultured Staphylococcaceae bacterium
ATCAAAAACCTCAACTCGATCCAAGGCTTTGGGTCGATGGATGTGCTTTGTACCGATAAAACGGGAACCCTCACCCAAGACCGCGTCGTGCTTCAATACCATCTCGATGTGATGGGCTTTCCGAATCTTCGTGTCCTGCGTCACGGTTTCCTCAATTCCTATTTCCAAACCGGTTTGAAAAACTTGATGGACAACGCCATCATCTCCAAAACCGAACAATTCTCCAAAGATTATCCCGAACTGCAAAACCTCGCTCAAAACTTTGAAAAAGTGGATGAAATCCCGTTTGATTTCTCGCGTCGCCGGATGACCGTCGTGGTCCGTGATAAATCCGGCAAAACCCAGATGATCACCAAAGGTGCAGTGGAAGAAATTCTTTCCATCTGTTCCTTTGTTGAATACGACAATGCCGTTTCGGCCTTAACTCCTGAACTGATCGAAAAAGTCATGGCGACAATCAACCGCCTCAATGACCAAGGCATGCGCGTCATTGCCGTGTCGCAAAAGAACAATCCGTCCTCGGTGGGCACCTTCGGCGTCAGCGATGAAACGGACATGGTCCTCATCGGTTTATTGGCCTTCTACGATCCTCCGAAAGACAGCGCTTTTGAAGCCATTCGCGCCTTGAAAGAATATGGCGTGACCGTGAAGGTCCTGACCGGCGATAACGACCGTGTGACCCGCTCGGTCTGCCAACAAGTCGGCATTGCTTCGGACACCGTCATTTTGGGAACCGATGTCGACCGCATGGATGATGGCGGACTCTGCATTGCCGTTGAAAAAACCAATATCTTTGCCAAACTTTCTCCCGAACAGAAAGCACGGATTGTCGGCATCTTGAAAATCAACCAACACGTGGTCGGTTACTTGGGCGATGGCATCAACGATGCTCCGGCCTTAAGAGTCAGCGATGTCGGTGTCTCCGTCGATACCGCTGTCGATATTGCCAAAGAATCGGCGAACATCATTTTGCTTGAAAAGTCCTTGATGGTCTTGAAAAACGGGATTGTCGAAGGCCGCAAGACCTACGCCAACATGATCAAGTACATCAAGATGACCGCCAGCAGCAACTTCGGGAATATGCTCTCCGTCGTGTTAGCTTCGGCGTTTCTTCCCTTCTTGCCGATGATGCCGGTCCATTTGCTGCTTTTGAACCTCATCTATGATATTTCCTGCGCGGCGCTTCCGTGGGACCGTGTAGATAAAGAATACCTGCAAAAACCGCGTCAATGGAGCGCTAAAAACATTGGTCGATTCATGATTTTCTTAGGCCCTGTCTCATCGTTGTTCGATATTGCGACGTATTTGTTGATGTTCTACATCATCTGTCCAAAATTCATCGGCGGTTCGTACTTTGACCCCGGAACCGACAAAGTCGCGTTCATGATCATGTTCCAAACGGGTTGGTTCGTCGAATCGATGTGGAGCCAATCGTTGGTCATACACACGCTGCGCAGCTCAAAACTGCCGTTCATCCAAACGATGGCCAGTTGGCCCATCTTAATTGTTTCGGCGTTAGGCATTGGCACATTAACCTACATTCCGTTTACGGCTTTTGGCCGTTCCATCGGATTGACGGCGCTTCCGAATGTCTACTTCCTCTGGTTGGGAGGCATCATCATCCTTTATATGATTCTGGCCACCCTAGTCAAATACCTCTACATCAAAATACACGGCGAACTGCTGTAAAGGAAAAGTCCGTCAGGCAAGACCTAACGGAACCTACATCAACTAAACAAAAAGGACCTCGCCCGAGGTCCTTTGTTCTATTTGCTTTTTTCTTTGAAAAACTTGTGATTGAAGAAATTTCCGAGCGATCCTGAAACAATACCAAGAACCGCGCCAAGCGCCAATCCCAAGAATGTGGTGACCAACACCGGAACCGTGAAGACACCGCCACACGCGACGAACGCGGTGGAACCGAGGAACATCGCCGGCAACGAATTGAGATAACGGATATTCGCGGTGAGGACAATGCCCGCACCGCCGATGGCTAATCCGACAAATGCGCCGACATAGTTTTGCCAGCCGCTCCGGCCAATTAACGACCAGATAGCAATCATCAACATGCCCCAGAGGACACCGACATAGTTGTGCGATAAGCCTTTCGGGAAATCGCTTTTGCGGCTCCCCAATAAGCAGAAGCTCGACCAACCGATAAACGCGGCAATGCCAATGTTATTTAACGGGAAACTCGTAGCTAACGGACTATTTTGATATAAGAGGACAGCGACTTGCCACAGTCCGGCAATTATGCCGACGGCCAGTGCAATCCCCCAGAGTTTTTGATGGAGATTTGGACCCTTCACAGACAACACCCCTTCTTTGGAACAACTTTCCTATGATACACACCTTTTCGGTTTCCCCCAAGCAGAAACGATCGGAAATGCCATGAAACCGCATACACCGTTGTTTCATGAACCTCGATGCCTATGGCATCCCCCAAAAAGCAAATCGTTAGCGCTTTTATTTTCATTCGCTTACAATAGAAGCGGTCGAAACAAACACCATCATAAGGAGAAACATATGAAAACATTTTTGAAATCCATCCAAGACCGTCGCAGCATCTACGCCCTCTCAAACGCCTCGCCCATCAGCGATGCCCGCATCGAAAAACTCGTTGGAGAAGCCGTTAAAAACGTTCCCAGCGCGTTCAACATGCAAGATCAAAAAGCCGTTTTGCTTTTCGGTAAGGATCACGACAAGCTGTGGAGCATCGTCCTTGAGACCCTTCGCAAAATCGTCCCGGCCGCTTCTTTTGGAAAAACCGAAGCCAAGATCAAAAGCTTTGCCGCCGGATACGGAACCGTCTTGTTCTTCTCGGATAACGCAGTGGTCGAAGGCATGGCCAAAGAGTTCCCGCTCTATGCCGAAAAATTCAGAGAATGGGCTCCCCATGGAGCCGGCATGCTGCAATTTGCGGTATGGAACCTTCTCGAAAGCGAAGGCCTCGGCGCAAGCCTTCAACACTACAATCCGCTGATCGACGAAGAGGTCAAAAAGACTTGGAAACTTCCCGCCGATTGGAAACTGATTGCGCAGATGCCCTTTGGCACGCCGACCGCACTTCCCGAAGCTAAAGAATTCGACCCGCTTGAAAAACGCTTCTACGTTTTTGGAAAGTAATTAACGAAGGTGAGTATAACTCACCTTTTTCTTTTCTGTGATTGACAAAAAGGGCGAGACTACCTAGGATATTCTTAATTGCGAGGAATACAACGTTATGGAATGTCCTTTTTGCCACCAACAGATTGCTGACGGCACCCGGAAGTGTTATCACTGTGGTGCTGATATTCCCGGACCTGACGGAAAAAAACGCCGCCATAAAACGGGAACGACGATTGCCTTCGAAACCTTTTTAAAACACCTAAACAGAGCCCGGGCTCTTTTGGCTGTGTCGTTGATCTTATCGGGCGCAGCGTTTGCCGGCGGTGCCGTATGGTTCTTGGTTTTGATTCTTGACCGTGTGCCGCTCATGGAAACCCTGCAGCTGATTTCTCCGCTGGTTGTTATTTCGGGATTGCTTTTCTTTGTTTTGTCCATCATCCGCCATATTCTTCGGGCGATGGAATACTACGTCCCCAAATAAACGTTTGTTTTGCGTTTCTCTTCCCTTTTGAAAAGGGGAGTGCTACTATATGTCCGTGAGTTGGTGCCGACTGCTAAGCCAACGCATCGTGGGCAACCACGCAAAACTAAGGAAATATGGAGTCCTCGGACTCCTTTTTATTTTCTCTGAGCATCTTGTTTGAAACTTGCACCCGGCCTGTCTAGAATAGCCCTGTAAGTTTTTCCGAAAGGATGGCTTACCTAAGAAACCGCTTCAAGGGCTTGAGTCGGTTTCTTTTTTTGTTATAGACACATGTCGTAAAGTGGACTTAACAAAGCTTCAAGTTTGTTATGATGACCTTAAGTAGAGGAAAATTTTATGAACACTATGAAAAAGACGGCCTTGTTTGCGGTCAGTTCGGTTCTTTTGCTCGCGTTATCATGGCTCATTAAAACAGATCCTCCTGAAACCATCGCCGATAGTCCGACGCCGTATACGGTTTCGTTGACCTCGGAAGACCCGGCATCCATCAACCCTTCGACCTATGGAAGCGGCACGAAAACGGTCAAATATGTTACGTTCGAATATTACCTTGCCAAGGATACTGCTGGGTATCACACCGAACTCAATACCTCGGGTTATATCGGTAATGCCTCAACCACCCAGATAACGTCCATCACCCAAATCGAAGCCAGCTTCATCGGTAACGTCAAACTCGAAGTCGGCTATGACTATGGGACGATGATTCATACTACCAGTCCATTCTTTTCGTCCACACCGGTCGTTTTTACCGATAACCCTTACTTTTTCCGGATTACCGTCTTGTCCGGTGTGATGACGCTCAATAGTCTCACGGTGACATATAGTTGTCTTCCTACCCCGGCGAGTCCGGTTTTTACCTTTGATACCGATCATTACGTCGTCACCGGCTATACCAAACGGCCGACATCCGTCGTCATTCCATCCACCTATAATGGTTTTCCTGTCACCCAAATTGGCCCCGGTGCTTTCTATAACGCTTCGATCCTTCAAAGCATCTCCATCCCCAGCAGCATCACCGTCATCGGGGATGGCGCCTTTGCCAACTGTGTTTCACTGATGTCCATTACATTGCCCGATGTTTCCTTTATCGGCTCAGGGTTGTTCTACGGATGCACTTCGTTATCAAGCATCACGATCCCCAGCACGGTCACCTCGATTGGAGAGTCTGCGTTCTACGGCTGTACGGGCTTAACAAGCATCACGATTCCCAGTGGTGTAACTTTCTTAGGACTATCCGCTTTTGAAACCTGCACGAACCTTGCCACGATCAATGGCGGAACAGGCTTAACGACCATCGGCCGCGATGCCTTTACGGGAACGCCGTGGCTGAATGCGTTGCGAAGCGCCGACTCCGATAAAGTGATTATTTATCAAAGCATCATCATTGACGCTTTGACCTCGACCGGCGATATCGATCTTTCCTCAGAAACCATCACCAAAGTGTCCGATGGCGCATTCGCGGGTTGCACCGGCCTTACCTCACTCATTCTTCCCGAAGGCGTCACCTACATTGGAGAATATGCTTTCCAATACTGCACCAAAATTACGTCTTTCACGATGTCGACGACCGTGACGACGATTGGAAAGGGCGCTTTCCATAATTGCTCGAAACTGACTGCTTTGACTATCCCTTCGGGTATCACTCGCATCGAAGATGAAACATTCTATAATTGCGGTCAAATCAACAATCTCGTCGTTCCTAGCGGCGTCACCCGCATTGGCGCCGACGCGTTTTATAATGACTATTCCTTGTCAAGCCTAACCATCCCATCCAGCGTGAATTCATTGGGCCCCAATGCGTTTTATGGCACGGCTTGGTTGACAGTTCAACAAGGCATCAACCCCTTGGTCATCTTGAATACGGCTTATTTAATCGATGCCACAACCGTTACCAGTGCATCGGTCACGGTCCCTTCGGGTGTTACCCACATCATGGATGGCGCTTTCATCAACGCTTCGTATAATTCACAAATTACCTCGATTACCCTTCCCGACGGTGTCGTCTACATTGGTAAAAACGCTTTCGAAAGTTGTGGCAAACTGGTTTCCATCAACCTTCCTGAAAGCATCACCTCGATCGGGAGCTATGCGTTTGGCTTGTGCGAGAAGCTGGCTTCAATCACCTTCCCCAGCGGAATTACCCGGCTTGAGGATAACGTTTTATACGATTGCATCGCTTTGACTTCCTTCACGATTCCTTCAGGAGTCACCTATATTGGCCAAAACGCGTTTGGTACCTGCACGGGTTTGACCTCCCTCGTTTTGCCCAGTGGGGTCACTGAAATCGGCATGAATGCATTCAATGGGTGCACGCACTTGGCTAGCATCACCATTCCTGTGGGGATTGCTACGATTGGGAACTTCACCTTTCAGTCCTGCAGCGCCCTCACGACGATTTACTACGAAGGCACCACGATGGCCCAGTGGAACGCGATTGTCCAAGATACCTACGCTTTCCTAAGCGCGGCGGCACATACCGTTTATCCTTACAGTTCCGAGAACTATTCCGGTTACTGGCGGTTTGTCGCCGGTGTACCGACC
>CAZKHP010000057.1:0-6036 GCA_964552695.1 uncultured Staphylococcaceae bacterium
CCCACCAAGGCAATGCGGACGGACTTGGAAAGGTGTTCGATTTTATAAACTAATTCTTCCCATTGCGTGGTATCGCTGGGATTGGAGGTAATGCTGAATTGCTTACAAACTTCTTCGTCGAACTTCTGCTTCTTGAAAATCAAAGGCATTTCATAGATGTTTTTGACATCGGGCGCTAATACGACGTGATTTTCGGGAACGTCGCAGAATAAGGAGACTTTGCTTTTGATGTCTTCGGACAAGTCTTCGCGGGAACGGAGAATGATGAAGTCGGGAGAGATGCCCAAAGAACCTAATTCTTTCACCGAGTGTTGCGTCGGTTTGGTTTTATATTCGTTGCTGGTTTCCAAATACGGAACCAAAGTGACGTGCACGAAACAGACTTGCGAAGGGCCGAGTTTATGACGGAGTTGACGTAAGGATTCGATGTAGGGGAGGGATTCGATATCGCCGACGGTCCCACCGATTTCACTGATGATGATGTCGGCTTGGCTTTCTTCCGCGGCTTTGAAAATGCGACGTTGGATTTCGTTGGTGATATGCGGAACAACTTGCACGGTGGCGCCTAAATAATCGCCGCGCCGTTCGCGCTTGATGACATAGTCGTAGACTTTACCGGTGGTGATCGATGAAGCATGCGAGAGTTCCAAATCGATGAACCGTTCGTAATGGCCCAAATCCAAGTCGGTTTCGGTGCCATCGGCGGTCACGAACACTTCGCCGTGTTGGATGGGCGACATCGTGCCGGGGTCAACGTTGATGTAAGGGTCGAATTTCTGGACGAAGACTTTGAGCCCTCGGCTTTTGAGCAGATGCCCCAAGCAGGCCGCGGAAATGCCTTTTCCCAATCCGGAAACGACGCCTCCGGTGACGAAGATGTATTTGGCCATGATGAATCCCCCTTTGACCGTCAAAAACAAAAAAGTTTTGTCTCGGCCATTGTGATTATGTGATTTTGCTAAAGGGACCTAACGGTTTCCTTTAACATGGAACCTAATTATAACGGTTTTTTACGTCATTCTCAAGGTTAAAAAGGGTTTGTTTTCGTTAAAGACTACAAAGTAGTCTTGATTCCATTCATCTTTTTTTCACTCTCCCGTTTCGCGCGCAAATGGTTATGGTAGAATAGGGGCAACGAGATTTTTTTAAACACATCATGGAGGAAATATGATCATTGGTGTACCCAAAGAGATTAAGAAGCTCGAGTATCGTGTCGGTTTGACGCCGGATAAAGCGGCCCAATATGTCAAACACGGACACACCGTCTACGTGCAGAAAGACGCCGGCATCGGATCGGGTTATTCCGATCAAGAATACGTTGCCATCGGCGCCAAAATCTTACCGGATATCGCAAGCGTCTACAAAATTGCCGAGATGATCATCAAAGTCAAAGAACCGCTCAAAGACGAATACGCTTTGATGCGCGACGGACAAATCGTTTATACGTATTTCCATTTGGCGGCGAGTCTTGAACTCACGCAAGCCTGTCTTAAACAAAAAATCATTGCCATCGCCTATGAAACGATCCGTGACGAAAAAGGCCATTTACCCTGCTTAAAACCGATGAGCGAAGTGGCGGGCCGTCTCTCCATCCAAGTCGGCGCCCGTTTTCTTGAAAAAACCTTTGGCGGACGCGGTGTCTTACTCAGTGGCGTTCCGGGTGTCCATCCGGGGACCGTCGTGGTGCTGGGTGCGGCGGGTGTTGCCGGCAGCAATGCCGTCTTATTGGCCGTCGGTCTTGGCGCGGAAGTTTATGCCCTCGATATTTCCGAAGCCGGCTTAGTCGCTCTCAAACAACAATATGGAGAAAAAATCCATATCGTCAAATCAACCACCGAAAATATCATTGATTGCGTCAAAAAAGCCGATTTGTTGGTCTCGACCGTCTTAATTCCGGGCGATGCCGCTCCGAAGTTGGTCAAAAAAGAATATTTAGCGATGATGAAACCGGGCTCGGTCATCGTCGACGTCGCCATCGACCAAGGCGGATCCACCGAGACCAGCCACGTCACCTATCACGATGCTCCGACGTATGTGGTGGATAACGTCATCCATTACTGTGTCGGCAACATGCCGGGCGCAGTCCCCAGGACCTCTTCGGAAGCCTTGAATAATTCCACGATTAATTACGGTCTTGCAATCGCGGATATGGGCTATAAGAAAGCCATGCGTCAAGATGCCGGTTTGGCCTTAGGTTTAAACACCGATAAAGGCAAGCTTTGTTGCCATCCGGTCGCCGATTTCTTCAAACTCCCCTACACCGATGTCAAAGAATTAATCAAGTGAAAACTCGATTTTGCTTTTCAAATGATTTGAAAAAGTATAATCTATTAAATGCATAGAGGTAAAAACAGTTATGAAAAAACCATTAGTTAAAGTCGTCATCGGCACCTTGATCTTAGCGGTCCTCGTCTTAGCGACGTTGTTATTGCCCGCCATCAAGGAAGTCAACACGTTATATGTCGGTACGGATGCCAACACCGCGTTACATACCGGTTGGTTGGTCACCTTCGGCGGTACCAAAGATTACGGTGCGGCCTTCGTCGATACCTATCACGCCAGCGTCGGTTCGATCTTCGCTTACAGTTGCGTCGCTATTGGCGCGTTGTTAGCCGGTATCTTCGGAACCAAGTCCCGCGGTGCGTTGGTCTTCGCTTCGCTCCATTTCTTCGCCGCGATGATTCTCTTCATTCTCCAAAAGAGGCTCTTCTTAGGTGCCAACGGTTTCAACATCAATAACCCGATCCGCGAATACACCTTCACTTGGGAACTCATCGTCACGATTGTCTTAGCCGGTTTGGCCGGTGTGTGGTCCTTCGGCGGAGCGTTCGCCGGTTTATCCGCTGCCCCTGCTAAAAAATAGATTATTCTCACATCATCCAACAAAAGTAGGCTTTATCGCCTACTTTTTTTAATTGCCTAATGATTTATTTCAATTGCCCAATTTTACCGTAAAAATGTGCAATTGAGATGGTATGAATAGGCACTTCATGGTATACTTATGTCATGAGAATGTTTAATCTTTTGGGCGAAACTCAAGCCCTCACCGATGCCAAAATTCAAGAAATCACGAACGCCCTTTACGAATACAAGGGTCGTTTTGGTCATGGAGAAAATAAACCGAAAGAAGTATTGGACCATCTTTTAAAACAAGCCATCATTCAAAGCACCTTAGCGAGCAACCGGTTGGAAGGCATTCTAACCTCCGAAGCACGGGGAGAAGCGGTGCTTTCGGGCACGCTTTCTCCAAACACCCGCTCAGAGAATGAGCTCCTTGGCTATCAAAAGGTCCTTAAAAAAATACATCGCCATTATGCCACCATTGAAATAACCCCCCAAACCATTTTGGCGTTGCATCGTGAAATGTATTCTTTCGAACCGGTTGACTTTGCGGGGCAATACAAAACGGATGATAACGTGATTCAAGAGATTTCATTGGACGGAAAGAAAACGACCCGTTTTGTTCCCACCAACCATTTTGAAACGTCGATGTCCTTACACGAACTTTGTAGTTCGTATCGCGAAGCCTTAAGAAAAAATCCGGCACGGGCTCTCTTATTGATTCCGGTTTTTATTCTCGATTTCCTTTGCATTCACCCATTCAAGGATGGTAACGGAAGAATCTCCCGCCTATTAACCTTATTGCTCCTTTATCAAGCGGGGTTCGATGTCGGACGATACATCAGTCTTGAACGCATGATTGAAGAAACCAAAGAAGGCTATTACGAAACCCTTCATGAGAGTTCAAAAGGATGGCATGAGAGTCAAAATGATTTGCTTCCATTTGCCCAATACTTGCTTTCTGTCATCTTAGGTTGCTACCGCACGTTTGAAGACCGCATCCAAAACGTGGAGAATAAAGAAAACAAAACAAGACGTGTACAATTATTTTTTGAGGGTCATCTAGGAAATGCCACCAAAAAAGAGATTCAGGAATACTGTCCTGACATCAGCCTTGCCACGATCGAACTTGCTTTGGCCAAACTCGTGAAATCGGGTTACCTCGAAAAAATCAGCGGCGGACGTTTCGCCTCCTATCGGAAAAAATAAAGTTTATCTTCTGTTCTTATAAAAATTACTTGGGTTTCGTTTGTCTATATAAGCGAGACCAGAAAGAGAGCGCGCATGGATAAAAGGCTTCCCGCCAGCGTGATCGAAGGCCTCAAAAACGGCGATTCGACCTCGTTCAACATCGTGTATGCCAATTACCGGGCGCTTCTTTATTTCATCATCGTCTCGATCGTCAAGAACGAAGAGGACGCCAAAGACCTGCTGCAAGAGACGTTCATCAAGATCTATGAAAACGCCTCGAGCCTACGGGACAACGATAAGTTCCATGCGTGGAGCAGTGGCATCGCCAAAAACTTGGCTTTGAATCATCTCAAAGTCCGGCAGCGCGAAGTCGAACTCAGCGACGATACCCTCGAAGTGATCGGCCGCGAGGACGAAACGTTCACTTTCTTAACTGATTGGAACGCAAACCTCAGTGATACCGAAAACGCCGTCATCGCGTACAAGATCGTCTATGACTATACGTTCTTGGAAATCGCGCAATTCCTCCATACCCCCTTATCCACGGTTTACAAAGTCTATCGGGAAGCGCTCAAGAAACTCAAAAAGAGTTATCTGAAGGAGCCCTTGAAATGAACCTGAAACAAAAGATCAAACAAAGTGGCCTCAGTTACTTTGAGACGCACGCTCCGGATGTCCCCATCGGACAAAACACGCTATCCACCGAGGAAATCGCAACTTCCCCGGTTTTAGCCACACCCAGGAAAAAGAATAAGTTGCTCATATGGTCGTTTGGCAGTGCGGGAACCGCGCTGGTCGGCATTGCCATCGTCGCCGTGGTTCTATTAACCGCGGGTCCGAAAGAATACCTTGGCCTTGAAGCGCTCAACGCGGTGAATTATCCGCAAGACCGTGAAGTGAATAAAGCCATGGTCTCTGCCGACCATGTGACGCATATCCGCGATTTCGCCTTTGAAACCACGCAAGGCTTATATAACGACGATACCGCCAACCTTGTTTATTCTCCGATTTCCGCGTATTACGCGTTGTCGCTTCTTTTAGAAGCCGCACGCGGAGATACCTATACTCAATTAGCGGATACCTTAGGCGTCAGCGATATCCAATCCTTGCGCAGTGATTCGCAAAACCTCTATAAAAATCTTTATTACGATTTCAAAGAAGGCTCCGGGGATAACTACAAATACGCCACCTCAAAGATTGCCAACGGCGTCTTCGTCAATAACTTAGCCACGGTCAAACAAGACTATCTGGATACCTTGGCTACGCAATACTACGCCGAAGTGTTCCATACCGCCTTTGATGCCGACTCCAAAAAAGGTATCGCTGAGTGGCTCAACGACAAAACCAACGATTTCCTCGATGTCGTCCCGGAAGATCTCCATGTCAACACCGAAACTCTCTATGCGCTCTACAACACGATTTATATGAAAGAAAGCTGGGTCAAAGGGTTTGAAGAATCGATGACCGAAGAAGCCACCTTTACCACGAGTGAAAGCGGAGCCACCCAACGCGGGGACTTCATGTACGGCTTACAACCGGCGCCGTACTTCTCGCATGATGAATACCAATCGTTATCTTTAGGTCTCTATGGCGGTGGAAGCGTCATCTTCGTCCTTCCTCAATCCGGATATCTTCCCAGCGACATCATCCAAAGCCATGTCCTCTTGAATCAAATCCTCGATGAGATGAAAAATGCCACCGAAGCCAATGACGTGGTGGCCCGTGTGGGATTACCCAAAGGTAAGACCTTACAAAAATACAGTCTCAAGGAAACCCTTCAAGCCAATGGCGTCATCGATGTCTTCACCGATGCCTCCGATTTAGGCAATGCGGTGGAGGGAGCGTTCGTCGAGAGCATCATCCAAAAAGTCGGCGTTGAATTTACCGAAGCCGGGGCGGAAGCCGCGGCCTATACCGAAGTCGATGTCGGTGAAACGGCGATGCCCAGCAACGGCGACCTCGATTTCATCCTCAATCATTCCTTCCTCTATTTCATTGTTTCTC
>CAZKHP010000058.1:0-6027 GCA_964552695.1 uncultured Staphylococcaceae bacterium
CCTGGCAAACAGCGCCCGCCTCGTTCGGTTTCATGGTTTCGGCGAACAATGGAAAATGGTTCTCGATAACCTTCAACAATCGATGACCTTCTTTAATACCTTGAGTGTGGTGGAGGGTCTCATTACGACCTCAGTCGCAGCATTCAACAACTATTTTGATCAAAATCCGAGCGATACGGCTCATTACAACTTTGCCAGTGGTATCTACTCGGTGACCATTGATTTTGATGGAACGGTGATTTTCTATGTCTTAGATTATACTGCGACTTTCCCGGGTTTGGGGGAACAAAGTGCCCAAATCGCTTTGGCTATGAATATTGGGTCAAAAGCAAAGACCGTCCGAATTCAACTCGGTGAGGCAAATGCATTGACCTACACCATAACCGAAAACGCCTACACTTTTGCTATTAAATACTTAGGTGTAAGGAGAGCTTATTTTTCAGTTGAAAGAGGCGTTGGAAATGCCGTGGAAGGCCACATTAACGAATATTTAACCGTTAGTGGCGTGGGTATTCATAGTGCTGCTGATTTCTACATCGGAACGAATTATGTTTCGGTTGTCGGAAATAAAGCTGGCGGAATGATTGGCTTCAGCGGCTATATCAGTGAACTCTATAACGTGACGACCGGAAAACTTTTGGGCTATGAAGTGCGAGAGGAACTCTCTTCGATTGTCTACAACACCTTATGGTTTGATTTGAACAATCTTAGTGGCATCAACTCCATCAAATACCAAGCTGCTACCAATCAAACTTCGGCAGCTTTCTATGTGAACGGTTCTTCGACAGCATGGGCAAACAAAAAGGTCGGCGGACTTAGCACCAAGATGCTATCTCGAAGATTCGACCTCGAATTCCGAACGCAGTATTTCTACACCTACAATGCTTCGGAACAAAGCTATGAAGTCGTCGGTGTGGATGTTCCCATGCTCTTTGTCCAAGAAGAAAATTATGGAACTTTGACATCCGATATTACCTCAGTCAACAGCGGTGTTACTGTTAACGTAACTTTATCCAACACCTATTTGACAAAGCTCGAAAGCGATTACGATACGTTAATAACCGTCTTTATCACAAATAAAGACTCAATTACCGAAGAAATCATCATTACTTTTATCGGCTCCAAGATTACGTACGCTTCTTAACCTATGGTACTAGTTGTTCCTTGTTAGCGGTAAAAAATTCTTTTGGTTGAACTATAAAAAAGTAGGTTGGCACTAGGTTATTTCTTGGGCCAACCTATTTTAGTTGAAAGATCAAAGTCATTTATACTTTAATGTAGTGGTACCCCTCGTTTTGTAGTAAAGCCAGGCGATAGACTCCGCTTGGCGCAACCACGGTCCCCTCGAGTAGATTCTCCGTTGAAATATGATTGGCCATCAAACTGTTGTTGCATAAATAATAGGTTGCCTTAGGATTTAACTTTATGTCATTCTCTTTGGTAAAACGGGTGACGGCTTCTCCGTTGATCACCACGCTGATGACCACGGACGCATCTTCTTTTAACAGATTGTTCACGTTATTTTGCATCCGGGCGATTTGTTCGATGTTACTGACATGCAAGACCACCCGCAGAACGTTCTTTTCCATATGAATCCTCCTGTTTTGCCTATTGTTCTTCTTATAAATATAGCCGACTTCAACTATAATTTATCATTGGAATGCTTTCTATGGAAATAAATCCCCTGCTGAGTAAAGAAAAAAGATTGGGAAATATGAACCTTAAATTAATCAAACTGACCAAAGAATATCAAACGCAATTAGGCGAGATGATCGATGAATGGAAACACGATCAAGAGCTTAACCATACGAACCACTCGCCCTGGTCGATTTTTAAGAATGATTACCATGATTTTGATTATTACCTAAGTCATCTGGAATACAAAGAACCCGTCAATGGTCGTGTCCCCGATTCGGTTTTCTTTTGTTTGGATGTCGAGAGAAACCGTCTTGTCGGAGCGGTCAATATCCGTCACTATTTGACAGAGTACCTCTTACGAGAGGGCGGCCATATCGGCGATGGCATCCGGCCCAGCGAACGAAGAAAAGGGTATGCGACCGCGATGATCAAACTGGCTTTGGAAGAATGCAAGAAATTGGGAATCTTACGTGTACTCATGATTTGTGATAAAGACAACATCGGATCCGCTAAATCCATCCTTAAAAACGGTGGCGTTTTGGAAAATGAATTTATGAATTCGGAAGGTAAGATTGAACAAAGATATTGGATTGATCTGACTGAAGTGAAATAATCACGTTCGTTTTATAGGAGGCCCTATGGCAATTAACATGTATGAAGTTTGTCCAACGTTTGAAAATGACCGTTTTCTAGTCCGTTTCTTCCAAAAAGAAGATCTCAACGACCTACTCGCGGTCTACAGCGATCAAAAGAGTCTTCCCTTTTTCAACAGTGACAACTGTGATGGCGATAATTTCTATTACTCGACCGTCGAAAAAATGACGAAAGCTTTGGAATTCTGGGATTTTTCTTACAAGAACGGATGGTTTGTGCGGATGTCGATTGAAGACAAAAAGGCTCACAAAATCATCGGCACGATCGAATTATGCAAACGTGTTTCGCAAGATTCATTCAACAACCATGCAGTCCTTCGGGTCGACCTCTTGAGTTCTTATGAAACCGAGGATGTTTTGTCGAACCTTTTTTCCTTAGTGACTCCCCACGTGAATGACGTTGTCGGCACTCAAGGAATCATCACCAAGGCACCGATATATGCGGTGGAAAGAATTAAAGCTTTAAAGCAAACGGGTTATCACTTATCGAACGAGCGTTTGATTGGGAAAGACGGCTATCCCTATAAAGACTATTGGGTTCACAAGTAAAAAATCTTTGGTAGGCAGACACGAAAAAAGCACGGATGCCTGTGCTTTTCTTTTTATTGAACAACGATGATTTCGGAAAACGGTATATAGAATAGCGTTTTATAAGGGGGATGATCTTTAATTGCAAAGTATGCGTACAGGGTTTTTTCTTGAGAAGAATCTTCGTAAAAGAAACTTTCCATCTCTGTGAAAAAGAATTCGTCAACCGGAAAACATAACGTCCATTCTCCGGATAGGGTGATGTTTTCGTCGCTCAAAGAAGAATCATTCTTTTGGTTTGTTGTTTCTAAATCGAGAAAATACTTAAAATCGTGTGGCCAAGCAGGGTTTTCATCATCCCCGTCGGGCGAAATAAACATGGCCGTTGAAAGAAGATTCTGAAAAACAAAATTACCTTTAATGCCAAGGGTTGAGTCTTCGAGACGAACTTCGGAAACATTGAATGAATTTCCGGAAGCGTCAACGATTGTTTGATTTAAGAATGCATAATAAGCAATGATAGCTCCGCAGCCGCAGTCTGAACTATCTCCGTTCGTACATGAAAAGAGTAAAAAGAAACATGAAAAGGTTAAAACCCACTTTTTCATAAGGATCGACCTCATCTCTTGCTTTTAATCATAAACTCACTTAACAGAAAGTCAAACAGCGATTATTTTTGGCATATATTTACCAAAAATACCCAAAAAAGGTTCGCCCAAACGATGTTTGTTCAAAAAACAAACATTCACAAAAGGATCTTTGACTGTTAAAATAGGAACTAAATCATCCCTCGAAAGGTATTTATGAACGAAAAGCAAAAAGCGGCTTTAGGTCTTTTACATAATCCCGATACAGATTTGCAAATGCTTTCCGAGCGGATACGCTGCAAAAACCTTTGCCATCGTTATAACAAGACCGAACCCAGTAACCTTGCCAAACGGTACCTTTTGATTAAAAAAATCGTCGGTTCGACCAAGAAGATGTTTTGGATCGAACAAACCTTTTATTGTGATTATGGCTACAACATCCATCTTGGAGAAGCCTTCTATTCCAACCATAATCTGGTCATCTTGGACTGTGCCAAAGTGACCTTCGGCGATCATGTGATGATTGGACCCAATTGTGGGTTTTATTGTGCCGGCCATCCCCTCGACAGCAAGCGCCGCAACGCGCTTCTGGAATACGCCAAACCGATTACGGTGGGCAACAACGTTTGGATTGGCGGAAATGTCGTCGTGTTACCCGGCGTAACGATTGGTAACGATGTCGTCATCGGTGCGGGCAGTGTGGTTACCCACGATATTCCTTCCGCCGTGGTGGCAGTGGGCAATCCCTGCAAAGTCCTACGTCCGATAACCGCTGAAGACGAAACTCGAACTGTGTTCTGAAAGGTGACTTATGAAAATCGCATTAGCTTCGTATGAATTCAGAAATCGGGATATCGATTTCAATCTTGAACAAATCTTTTTCGGGATGTCGAAAGCATCCGCATTCGAATGCGATTTAGTCTGTTTCGGTGAAGCTTTCTTACAAGGTTTTGATGCCTGCCATTGGAATTATGCGGAAGATGCCGCCATCGGCATTTCGCTTGACCATAAACTCATCGATCAAATCCGTTCCTATGCCGCGGAGAGGGATATCGCAGTCAGTTTCGGGATGATCGAAAAAAACCGTGATGAGCTTTACTGCAGTTATGTCTTCATCGCCAAAAACGGCGATATCGTCGATGTTTTTAAACGCAACTCGATTGGTTGGAAAGAATTCGTCAAAACGGATCAACATTATAAGGAAGGCAAAGGCTTTTTTCCGTTTGAATACATGGGCAAGAGATTCGTGACTGCCCTCTGCGGAGATATGTGGGAAGAAGACAATGTGGCCGCCATCAAAGCGATCGATAAAGACATTGTTCTATGGCCTTCTTACCTCACCTATTCACGTCAGCAATGGGCCAAAGAAAAACCGCAATTCATCGCTCAAGCCGCAAAAACAGGGGCACTGACTTTATTCATTACCAGCCACACCCACAAACCCTTGGCTTTAGGCGGAGCCTTCGTGTTTGACCAAGGCAAAGTGGTGCAGTCGCTCGAACTCGGATCCAAAGGGTTATTAATTTACGAAACCAAATAAAAACGCCGGTTGTTCCGGCGTTTCTTCGTTATTTGTGGTTAATCTTGGCTTCGAGTTCGTTGATGCCTAAGACATCGCGTAACTTGCCTAAAGGCATGGATTGAACGATGACGCTGCCGGGACCGGTGATGTAGGTATTGAAAATGCCTTCCCCGCCAAAGAGCGTATTGGTGAATCCGCCGACGGCTTTGATATCCATCGAGCAAGACGCACTCATCGCGACCAAGTATCCGGTGTCAACCACCAACGATTGTCCGGCGGCCAGCGTGTATTCTTTCGCATAACCGTCGATTTCGATGAAGAGTTGTCCTTGTCCGGACATCTTTTGCATGATGAAGCCTTCGCCACCGAATAAGCCGGCGCCGAGTTTCTTTTGCCAGAACACGGACATCACGACATTTTCCGTCGAGCATAGGAAACTTCCTTTTTGGCAAATGTAGTCAAATCCGGGTTTGATTTCGATGACACGGATGTTGCCCGGTAAACGCGACGCAAACGCGATCAATCCGGGACCGCCTTCGGCTTGATAGATGTTTTGGAACATCGATTCGCCCGAAAACGCACGTCCGAGCATCTTGCCCAATCCGCCACCGGTAGTGGTTTGCATCTTCATATTGGCGCTCATCCAGCTCATGGCCCCTTTTTGGGTAATGATTTTTTCACCGGGATCCATATGCAAGATCGCGACCGGCAATGATCCGCCTTCAATTTCGTATTTCATAATTATCCTCCGTTGTTACTTTTATTTTATGTCAACGGTTAAGTCTTGAGAATAAGAATCGGTCAGCGTTCCACCAAGCGTAAAAAAATCGCTTTTCGTTACATTGCCTCGGTGGGGGAGGTGTGATACTATGTATAAGCATTTGCGCTTGTAGCTCAGTTGGATAGAGTACAACCCTCCGAAGGTTGGGGTCGCAGGTTCGACTCCTGTCAAGCGCGCCATCGAAATATAGGCTCGGGCTTCCCGAGCTTTTCTTTTTTTGTTTCTTATTGAATTAGAAGACTATCCTCGTTATAATAACTTCGCTGCCCACGTGGTGAAATCGGTAGACGCAATGGACTCAAAATCCATCGGTTCGCA
>CAZKHP010000059.1:0-5956 GCA_964552695.1 uncultured Staphylococcaceae bacterium
TGTCCCGGCGGATGCCAGTGCCTACTTGAATGGTCTCGGCATCGGGGAAATCCCCTATGGTGCCGCGTTAAAGCTTGAAACTGTCTCGAGCCTTGTGAAAGACTCCCTTGGCAACCAAGTCAATAACGGCAAATCCCTTTATTACCCGCGCAACATCTACTTCAATAAATACTTTAACAAACATAACATCAGCGTTATCGTCCCCGAAGACACAGACGGTTCCGCTATCAGCACAGTTGGCCTCGGCGGCTTCCAAGCGGTTGCCGAACTCGGTGGCAAAACCGTGTTGACCGATGAAGATGGCAAAGTCATCCTAGTCGTCCGTGCCGGTTCCGGTTCTTCCGATTCCGGTTACCAAGGCGTCCACTTCATCGTCGTCGAACGCTCGGCGCTCGTCGACACCAAGAACGGTGTTTCGCTTGAAGACTATTACACGACCGAAATTCCTGATTCCGCCGACTTCCCGCAAGTGGGTGGACAAGATGCAATCACGTACGTCAACTTCATGAACACCACGACCAAGGTTTATAAGGAACGGTCCCAAACCGTCAAAGACGAGATTAAAGGCTTCGACTCCATGCTCGATGCCCACATCTATGAAAAATTGGCGAAAGCGCAAGCCGTCGTCATCCATGATGCGGTGGTCCGTGATGCGGTTGAAAACTACATCTCCGTCACCCGTGCCGGTATCGCCTTTGATGCCGCTTGGAACTACGAACAAAGCTGGAAGACCTATACCGAATACCTGGAACTCCAAGAAAAGATGAGAAACCGTCTGATCGCGGAAACTTGCGCTGTGAACTTTGCGAATGCCGCCGCTGCGGCTGAATACCAAGTAGGAGGTCTCTGCTATGAAAAAGACTAATAAACTTAATTTAGTAGCGGTCGCCGCTTGCGGACTTCTGATTACCGGTTGTGCCGACATCGTCGCTCTTCCCGGCGACTACGAAACTCCGTTAGTCGACCAAGCTGCCGAAGATCTTACCAACAATATCGCCAGCGTTGTCTACGATGCGCTCAAAGACGGCGATGACGTCAACGGTGCGATTCTCGATGGCGTTCTCCTCAAACTCGCTGAAAACAAATTCGGTGTCTATTCGGAAATCCAATCCGATGCCGCCAAAGCCGACTTCGTGGCCGATGTCGAAGACCGCATCAACGAAAAAATGTTCGATATGATCTCGACCGGTTCTTACGAAACCCGCAACAAATTCTCTGAAGAACGCTTCGCCAAATACATCCGTTCGATGCTCTATCCGGTGAACGCCACCGGCGGATACTTCGAAGACGTCGTCTTCACTCCTTCCGTGACCAAGGACAACATTGATGGCCATGCCATTCACCTTGATTACTACGTCGATTACATCAACGGCGAAATCATTCCTGAAATCTACCGCGAAAAACTCGTTGAAGAGTACCTCTTGCAAGAAGAATACTCCACGCTCGGACGCTCGTACGCCCGCAAAGTCAACTATATCGCGATCTCGACCAACTCCAACCACCCCGAAGCTGCTAAGTACTTGATCGATACCTTCATCGAAAACAACATCCTTAGCGCTACCGCCGATGCTTCCGATGCCAACCTTGAAATTCTCGCGAATGCTTGGCGTGGTGTCTCCAGCGACTTCGTGCAAAACGAAGCGAACCTTCTCGAAGAAGCCGGCATCCGCAGCACAGTCCTCGGTTCCGAATTTGATAACACCCTCTACGGGGATATCATGGCGGATTATGCCAAAATCAACGACGATCGCTTATTGACCGATGCTACCATCGAAGCGACCTTCACCGGAAACGGTGCCTACTTACCGTCCGTCGGCTTAGAAATCAAAACCGACACCTTGCGTAAGCAAGACTACACCAAAGATGGCTGGTATGTGAAAAACGGCGGCCTCAGCGAATTACCCGATGCCATCCGTAACCGTCTGTTCAATATCGGCACCGCCAATGGTGTCGACTACGTGACCGATGAAATGGGTGGAAGCGCTGATCCGAAAACTTCGGACTATGTGCGTAACATCCATGGCGTCAACTACTTGATTCCTGAAAACGCCCAACAAGGCGATGCCCGCGACTTCCTTCTCTACGATGCCTCAAGTTCCACTTATTACATCGTGCAAATCGAAGAAGCTGTCAATACTACCAAGATGACCACCGAGGGCAGCAAAAACTACACCTCGCTCGGCAAAGACATTGAAGAAATTGCCGGCAAGGTTGCCAAAGTCCTTGGCGCGAAAGATGCCAATAAAACGACGGCCATGACCTTCTTCCTCGAACAAGCCGGGATCGTCTTCCATGATCAAGACATCGTTGCTTACTTTGAAGAAAATTATCCCGATATCTACGGAAGCAGCAAATAACAACCTAAGGGGGCCGACGGCTCCCTTTTGTTTCAAAGGAGAAAGACCATGAATCAAGATTGCATTTTCTGTAAAATCGTCGCCGGGACCATTCCCTGCACCAAAGTTTATGAAGATGACGATGTGTTGGCGTTCTTGGATATTTCCCAAACCACGGTGGGCCACACGCTCGTTGTATCGAAGAAGCATTACGAAAACTTCTTGGCTACGCCAAAAAGCGTGATGCACAAAGTTTATGATGCCGCCCAACGCATCGGCCAAGCCCAAATTCAACAACTGGGTGCCCGAGGGGTGAACATCCTTTCGAACTGTTATAAAGAAGCCGGACAAAGCGTGATGCATTTCCATGTTCACGTCATTCCGCGATATGAACCAGCGGATGGTTTCCGCATCGAAATGTACGAAAATACGCACGTCGGTGAGCTCAACTTGCCAGTGCTCGCAGGACGCATCTCCAAAGGTATGAAGTAAAAAGAAAAGGTATCGGGTTGACCGATACCTTTTTCTATTTGGATTTCATTTTGTAGAAAGTCCGCTCATCCAACGGGAAGATTTTGGTAGTGAACTCGCCTTCCTCGGTAGCAGCGTAGGCTTTATCGAGGATAACCATCTTGGCGTCCAAGTCATCGATGATGTTGAGGACCAGGGCTTCGCGGGTCAACGGTTCGACCGGCGAACCGAAATCTTGTCGGCCGTGGTGGGAAAGAATCATGTGTTCGAGAAGCATCGGGGTTTCGTTGGTAATGCCCAATTCGCTGGCCACACGGCGAATTTCAGAGTCCATGATGGAAATATGCCCCAAGAGTTTTCCTTCGGTCGTGTACTTCGGAATAATGGGACCTGAGAGTTCCACGGTTTTGCCGATGTCGTGCAGAAGGATGCCCGAAATCAGAAGATCACGGTTGATCTTCGGATAACAAACCATGATTTGTTCGGCGAGATCGGCCATCGAAAGCGTATGGAACAAAAGGCCGCTGGTGTATTCGTGGTGGTTACGGACCGCAGCAGGGTAAACCACAAAACGGTCATAATATTGTTTAATCAAAGAATGAACGATGGCCGAGCAATCCGCATCGACTATCGAATCCATATACTTTTTGAGTTTGGCTTCCAAGACTTCTTTTTCGACCGGGGCACTCATCGTGAAACGCGCGGCATCCACAGAGGCACTATCCAGTTGTCTTCCGGCGATTATTTTCATTTGCAGGGTGTTGCGATAAAAAATGACATCCCCGGTGACTTCGACAATGTGGCCGGGTTGATAGATGTCGGCGTCTTCGGGTTGAACATCCCATTTCTTGCCATCGATAGACCCTGTCTTATCTTGGAACGTGACGGTCAGATAAGCCAAATTGTTCCCGGTGACTCCCCGAGTGACATTGGTCACCAGCAGTTGGGCGTACACCCGTTGGTTATCGCTGAATTCATTGATCCATGACATGTTTGGCATCCTCCATCATCGAATCTATATCGGTATAATTATACCCTTTTTGCATCAAGTTTCTTATCAAATGCTCCTTCAATTGCCTTCCTTGATAGCGGTTGGCATATAGGCGCATGGCTTTGTCGTAATCGCGTTGGAGAGCGGTGGTTTCACTCTCTTCGTCTTTGGGGCTGAGATGTGCTAAGATTCTTTCGATAGAATCAGGAGAATAGCCTCTAAGAAGGTAACCTTCATAGATGCGTTTTTTCCGTTCCCGGAAACTGATTTTTTCGAACTTCTTTTCGAAACTCGGAAGCAGATCCAACCCTTTGTTATACTCATCGTCTTCATCAAAATGAAGGGTGGCGATTTTGGCTTCGCTGATTCCGTCCCTGGCAAGTTCTTGTTTGATTTTGTACTCACCGTAGTGGCGGTCACGGGCGACTTCGAGAAAGTCTTCGACGTAGCGGTCATCATCGATGAGCTGGTGGTTACTCAAATCTTGGACGATGGCTTCCACCATCGCACAAGTCGCTTTTTTCTTATAAAGGCGATCGGCAATTTGTTTTCCGGTATAGGAACGGACCGCGACCAGCGAGTAAGCGTATTCCCGGAGCGATCCGATTTCGTTTTCGTTTTTGAGGTGTCGGTAGTCTTTATCAGATAGGTTTTTACCGACATAGAGATAGAAGTCCGAGAACACCGAAGGCGCTAAAGCGAGCTTTTCACCATCGGAAAAATACAACCAAACTTTCTTTTTGGAAGGTTTAACGGCGACAATTTGTTTACCAGTATTGTCGGACGGCACGATGGTAAACCTCCATGATGTTTTCATAGAACCGTTCAATGGAGAAGACATCGACTTTTTCCATGGCGGCGTTGAGGAGAGATTCCTTCTTTTCGGATTCTAATCGATGAATGCGTTCGACCTTTTCGCCAAAATCGTGTTCGTTTGTGAAAAAGAAGCCGGTTTCGTTATTGGAGATGACCCCGCTGAGGTTTTCATCAAAGCGGGCCAAAACAATGTGGCGGCTGGCCATGGCCTCCATGAAGGTCAATCCTTGTGTTTCAGTCACCGAAGCAGAGACAAAAATGTCACTCACATGATAGTAGAAGGGGACTTTTTCTCCGGGAACCGCACCGATGAAAAGGACATGGTCGCGGATACCGAGTTCATCGACTAAGGTTTCTAATTCCATGCGGGCAGGACCATCGCCGACCACGACGAACTTGCTCGGGAAGGATGCCGTTTTCAGAAAGTGGGCATACCCTTTGAGACAAATATCGAGGCTTTTTTCTTTGGCGACTCTTCCCAATGAAAGAATCACAAAGTGATTATCGAGGCCGTGGGAGGTTTTAAACTCCGCTATGGCGGCCCAATCTTGGTTCTCTTTTTTGAATTTCGAAAAATCAATACCGGTGGGAATGACGTTGACATAGCGGTCGACGCCATAGGTCCGGATGATGTCTTTGGTTTTATTGCTGGGGGAAATGAATTCCGTGCATTGTTCGGCCACAAAGCGCGAATAGCGACGGACGATGTTACGGGCAAAACGGTCGAAGTGCCCCTTTGTGGCGTAGTAGGTATAGTCTTCATACATCGTGTGGTAGGTATAAACAGTGGGAACATGCAAACTACGAGCACAGATTTTCCCGAAAATGCCAATGCCGGCGTCGGTTTGGATATGAATCACGTCGAGTTTCATTTCCCGTACGATCTTCATCGCTTTAGAGGAATAAAACCCTGCCATCCGATAGCCGTAAAGTTTCTTTAATAAAAGTCCCGGGATCCGGAGAACATTATCTTTATAATCGATTTTATTGGAAAACGGATTGGTGACAATCGCGTAAACATTGTGCCCATTTTTCTTTAGAATGTTAAAAAGATTGAACGTCGAGGTGGCAACGCCATTGATTTCAGGTGGATAGGTATCGCTGAAAAGGGCAATGTTCATGATTCGTCTCCCTTATTGGAATTAGCGGCATCCAGCGGTGTTAATGCCCCTTCGTCATTGACTTCGACTAAGCCGGTTTTAACCTGTTGTTTGGTTTTCTTTTGTTCACGGCGTTTCCGCGAACCAAAAATATCGCGGCGCGCTTCAGACATCCGCTTTTCGATATCTTTTCGGGAAAGTTGGGACGTTTGAAACATCGTATCGGCTGTTTTCTTACGCAG
>CAZKHP010000060.1:0-2739 GCA_964552695.1 uncultured Staphylococcaceae bacterium
CGGCAAACCTGTCTTCTCGATGGCGGACCGCCAAGACGACTACCATACCCAAGTGGGTGATGGCTATGCGACCTATGTCGCCGGCATTACCCGTGTCAGCACCGATGCCCAAGGGGCCTGGTGGGGCGGAAAAGGCATGGGTACCATGCCGCATGCCCTGATTCAAGTGTGCGGTGGGGACATCATTAAAGCCTCCGACTTCTATCACAAGACCTATCCCGATCAAAAGGTTACTGCGCTCATCGACTACAACAACGATGTCGTTGCCGATTCGTTGAATCTGGCCCGTCATTTGAAAGAAACGTTAGCCGCCGTCCGGATCGATACCAGCAAGGCTTTGATTGATCACTATTTCGATGGTAAAGACACCTCGGGATTTGATGCACACGGGGTTTGCAAAGAACTCGTGTTCGCCCTTCGTGAAGCGCTCGACAAGGAAGGCTTCCATTACGTCAAGATCGTCGTCAGCAGCGGCTTTACCGCCGAAAAGATCGCCGACTTTGAAAAACATCATACACCGGTAGATATCTATGGCGTCGGTTCGACCTTTATCACCGTGTGCGTCGGTTTCACCGGCGACCTCGTCACGCTGGATGGCCAACCCCAAGCCAAAGAAGGACGTGCGGATTATCCCAACCCGCGCCTTGAAAAAGTATCATATCCGATTTACTGATTCTTTTCAGAAAATGCGACGCCCGACAAAATTTCGGGCGTTTTTTGTTAGCATTTGAGAGCCCTTTTTGAAAATGACAATGTAAATGAATTGACACGTGAAAAAATTTTCATATATAATGGTCACGAGGCCAAAAACCTTGGAGGTCAACTATGAACAACATGAAAGATCGCGTAACGATCTATGAAGTCGCCAAAGCCAGCGGTTACTCGTTAGCCACGGTTTCACGCGTCATTAACAAACAAAGCAACGTCACCGAAGAAACCCGTAAAAAAGTCGAAGCCACGATTGCCCGTTTGGGTTACAAGCCCAGCGCCCTTGCGCAAGCGTTGGCCACCAATAAAACAACCAACATCGGCATCGTCATTCCCAGTGCCAACTATGTCTACATCGCCAACATGCTCAACGGCATGACCGAGGTCGCCAAAGCCAAGGGGTATGTCTTAACCTTATTCGTGACCAACCATTCCCGCGAAGATGCTCTCAGCGTCGTGGAAAAGGTCATCACCTCACACGTCGACGGGGCCGTCATTTTCGATGACGAACTCGATGTCGAAGATATCAATAAGATCAGCTCGTATCAAGTTCCCGTGGTGGTGGTCAACAACACCATCGTCGGTGATAAAGTGGCTTCGATCAACTTCGGTTATGAACATAAAATCAAAGAAATCATCAAAAATTATTTCAAATCCGGCGATAAGAAAATGTATTTCTTGCACGTTCACAATTCCGGACGTTTGCTGGAACGCATTGAAAAAGCATTCATCGATTCGCATTTGGAAGAAAAACGTTCCTATGGCATCTTGAGCTGCGACGATTCTTATCGTCAAACCTACCAAGATTTCATTTCGTTCTTTAAAAATACCCATCAAGGTTACTTCCTAGCCTACCGCGACTCTATCGCGATGGCCGTGACCAATGCCGCCCTCGACAGCGGGCTGTCCGTTCCGGGAGACGTTGAGGTCTTGTCCATCATCGGCACCAAATATGCCTCGATGGCCCGTCCGCAACTTTCGGCGATGCACATCGATATGAAACAAGTGGGCATGAAAGCCATGGATATGATGACGGATCTTCTCAATGGCGGACTCGATGAAAAGTCGTTCAAGTTCGAGAGCAACTTCCTTCCCCGCGTTTCGACCAAATAACGTCTTCTTACATTTGTAAAAATTTCGCGAGTTTGATACACTAGTAATGCTTTGAACAAGTCAAGTACCCTAAATCCAGAGAGTTATGGTTTGGTGCGACATAACAGATGGGGAAATACCCTTGGGAGCATCTTCTTAATGGAAGCGGGTTGCGCCGTTACACGCTCATGAGTGGCCTTGAAAAATTTCGAGGCAACTAAGGTGGTACCACGCATTAAGCGTCCTTAGCCAAGGGCGCTTTTTATTTAGGAGGAAGTATGGAAAACATCATTGACGAACTCAACTGGCGCGGACTGATCAAAGATTATTCGGACCAAGCCTTGATTCGCGACTTATTCAGCACCCCCAACACCATTTATTGCGGTTTTGATCCCAGCGCCAAAAGCATGCACATCGGCAACTTCGTGATGATTGCCATTTTGATGCGCCTACAAAAAGCCGGACACCGCGTCATCGCCGTGGTCGGCGGGGGCACCGGGATGATTGGCGATCCCAGCGGAAAATCCAAGGAACGAAACCTTTTGGACGACGAAAGCATCCGCGCCAACACCGAAAGTATCCGGGCTCAACTGGGGCGTTTCATTGACCTCCAAGACCCCAAAAAGGGCATCCTGGTCAACAACTATGACTGGCTCAGCCAATTATCGATGATTGATTATTTAAGAGACTATGGCAAGTTCTTCCCCATCAACTACATGCTTGCCAAAGACATCGTCGCATCGCGTCTGGAGGCGGGGATTTCCTACACCGAATTCAGCTACATGATCCTTCAATCCATCGATTTCTTGCATCTGCACAAAACCTACGGCTGCAACGTCCAAATCGGCGGAAGCGACCAATGGGGCAACTTGACCTCGGGTCTTGAACTCATCCGCAAAGTCGAAGGCAACGAAACCAAAGTCGGTGTCATGACCTCGC
>CAZKHP010000060.1:2839-5920 GCA_964552695.1 uncultured Staphylococcaceae bacterium
TCCAAACGCGAAGCCCGCGAATTCATCAGTGGCAACTCCGTGATGGTCAATGGCGAAAAAGTCAATGACGTCAACTTCGTCGTCGAAAAGAAGAATGCGTTGTACGGACGCTTCTCAGTTCTCCGTCGGGGTAAGAAAAATTACTTCCTCGTGGAACATCGTTAAACCGTAAAGACCACAAAAAAAGCCCGGTATAATCCGGGCTTTTCGTTTCTGTGGGAACTGTTTGTCTTACAACAAGCGGTTGTAGTATTCGACGATTTGCGCTTCGGTGATGTCTTGGGCCAATTCGCCACGTTCGGGTAAGCGAACATAGACGGCGGACATTTTCTCTTTGTCGGTGCGGACATAACCGAGGGTGCTGGCAACGCCTTCAAGCGAAGCCTTCACGACGACCATGTTTTTCGAACCTTCTTTGATGGCGATGACATCATTGACGCTGCAGAGGTAGCTCGCGATGTCAACCTTCTTGCCATTGACGGTGACGTGACCGTGATTGACGAGTTGGCGGGCAGCGGCGCGGGTTCTGGCAAATCCCATCCGGTAGACGAGGTTGTCTAAGCGGGATTCAAGAATGCGCATGAACGCGAGACCGGTGACTTCTTTCGATTCCTTAGCCATAGCGAACAACCGACGGAATTGACGTTCGTTGACACCATATAAGTGGCGCAATTTTTGTTTTTCGATCAATTGTTTTCCATATTCGGAAGGTTTTCTTTTACGATCGTTTCCGTGTTGGCCAGGACCGTAAGCACGTTTGGCAAGCTCTTTCCCTGTTTCGAGGGTGGAGAAGCCAAGGTGACGCGAACGTTTCCAGCTGGATCCAGTGTATCTCATGATATTTTCCTCCTTTTCTTTATTTGCAAAATAAAGCAATAGGTGTAAACCCCTAACCCCGGGTGTTTGGATCATTATTTCACCATTGAGCATCGGTTACTTTAAGCCACAGGTTTCCAAACGTCGGACGGGTCGTGTTTACATGCTGCATTTACATGCAGTTATCAATATATCGGCTTTCGCTCCATAAGTCAAATAAAACCATCCTTTCAGGATCATTATTTTCCGTTGGTGGAAATTTAGGCTGAAATTAGTACATTCCGGGCAGGTTTTGAAAAAACCCATCAATTTGCCTTAAGGCAATTTACACGCGACCCTTTTATGCTATACTAAATTTTAATGAAAGGGCACTCTCTATGATTCTCACCACCCAGTTTGATTTTACGCCCGGAAATATTATCCTCATCGTTGTGCTCGGAGCCTTCGTGCTTTTTGATATTTATTATCTTTTGACCCGCTTCGTTTTGACGACCCGCAAATATCGCCGGTTGACCCGCGAACTCGAAAAGAAATATGAGTATCTGCACGCCCTTTTGATCGGTCAAGACGGCCAATACATCAAACGCATCGAAATCATTTCCAGGAGCAATCTGCTCTACGTCGAAATCCATGAAACGTTTTTCAAACGTCTCAAGGATATTCGCGATAACTACGATAAAAACGCCGTGCTCGCCATCAGTTCCTTAAAGGACATGTTGGCCGCCAAGAAAAAGCGCGGGCTCCGCGATGTTTATGCCAAGAACAAATCCGTGGTCGCGGCCTATGAACAAGCGGTGAACAGTCTCAACCGCGATCTCATTAAGGTCATCAAACCCGAGGAAGATTGCCGTCAAGCCTCGCTTGCCCAAAAAGAAGAACTTCGCCGCGTCAAAGAAGACTTCCGCAAACACCAATCCGAAATCAAACTCGTCGAAGCTTCATTTGAAAAAGCATTCGCCGGCATTGAGAGCATTTTCCAAGACTATGAAAGCCATGTCGAATGTGCCAACTACGAAGAAGCCATGGCGATGCTTCCCAAAGTCACCAAGATTTTGGGCCTTTTGGATAATGTCTTGGTCGATTTACCTTCCCTTTGCGTCATGGTCCAAACCATCCTTCCTCAAAAAATCGAAAAACTCAAAGCCGAGTTTGACTCGATGGTCAAGCAAGCCTATCCGCTGCATCACCTCATGGTCAATGGCGGCATCGATGATATGAAAGTCCAACTCTCGAAAATCGCCCTCCGCATGCAACAGCTCGACACCAGCGGCGTCGCCGGTGAACTTACCGCCATGAGCGAACGCATCGATGAGTTTTTCCAAAACTTCGATAAAGAACGTGAAGCCCGAACCGTCTTTAATGCCGAATTCGAGCCCATCTACAACAATGTCAACGGCTTGCAACAACGTTTCATTCGTCTATGCAACAACCTGCCTTCCGTAAAAAAGATTTATGTGGTGGATTCCAGCTACGACAACAAAGTGGTGGAAATCCAAAATGACATCAACGCCGTCGGGAACATCAAACGGACCTTGGATACCTTCATCCACTCGGCGACCAAACAACCCTACACGATTTTAGTCAAAAAGATGCACGAACTCAAAGAAAGCAGCGAAAAAGTCATCACGGCAATGGATGAGTTCCAAAACTACCTCAAATCGTTGAAGACCGACTCCGAAGAAGCCTTTAAATTGATCAATACCTATTACGTCCGTTTGAAGACTTCCGAAAAAATCCTTCGTGATCTCAATGTCCCGGCGTATTCCGAAACGATGGCCTCCCGATTAAAAGAAAGCTATGACAGCATCGATGCGATCGATCGCACCATCAAAGTCCTTCCGATTGATGTCAAAGTCATCAACGAAAACGTCAAGGTTTTGACCGAAAAAGGACAAATCCTGCTCGATGAAATCGATTCGCAATACAACCTCAGCGTGCTTGCTGAAAACGCCATTGTCTACGTCAACCGCGACCGTCAACATCTCAGCGATATCCAAAAACTCGTTTCTCAAAGCGAAGCCATGTTCTATGAAGGCAACTTTGAAAAATCGTATGTCGAAACCGGCAATATTCTCAAAGAAATCCGGCGCCAAGCCCTTGAGACCAGCGGCCGTAAGAGACCATGATTTATTTCGATCATGCCGCAACAACTCCTATCGATCCTGAAATTTTGACGTCGTATGTTTCCCTCTTATCGAAGCATTTCGCCAATCCTTCAAGCATCCATCACGCCGGGCAGGAAAGTGCCCGGCTTTTAGCGAAAGC
>CAZKHP010000061.1:0-5875 GCA_964552695.1 uncultured Staphylococcaceae bacterium
CGGACCAAGGTTCGTGAGATAAACAATGTTGTCATGGCCAACTAAAGCCCCATAATCGACTACCATCGAGTTACCGGCAATCGCGTTGGCCGTTCCATCGAGTGAGACATGGCTTTGCAGGGCCCCCTTGATTAAGGGTGATTTTTCACCTCGTTCGAAGTTTTCTTTGAAAGTTGCATAGGAGGCTAAGACTTCAATGTCATTTTGACCTGTGACATCGAAATTTTCTTCGGTCGCTGGAGTTACAGTGACGGTGACATATTCTTCACTTTCGTTTCCCGCAGCATCTTTGACCCAATAAGAAACTTTGTGTTCTCCGGCCACTTTGGAGGAGAAGGAGAAAACGCCACCTTCACTTGTGACTTTTCCGGATTTTGTCGTCGATTGGATGTCAATTGTGCTGGAAATGTCGCCATCGACATTATCGACAGCAGTTGCTGTAGGCAACGCGATCGATGCTCCGGCGGCAACCGTCACGGCCGTACTCGCTAAAGTCAACACAGGAGCAGTTTCATCAGCAATAGGAGTAGACGAAGAGGATTCACTAGAGGAACTTTCAGAACTGCTTTCGGAAGAAACTGACGAGCTTTCTGAACTCGAGTCTTCCGAAGAGCTGTCAACGCTTGAAGGTAACGATGACGATGGATCGCTTCCACATGAAGCAAGCACCGTACCCACCAAAGTGACAGCAAGGAGGGATAGAAGAGAACGCTTTTTCATAACAATCCTTTCTTTCTGTTTTCAATTACCGCCGAAAACGAAGCGGGGCATTTTTTGAGTCTTTGTTTTGTAGGCTTCGACGAAATGAGGCACGTTGCCAATTTGCACTCTCTTTCGGCCGATGTCATCCCGGTCATTGTCCGCAAATATCACTGCGGTCGCAATTCCTTGACCTGCGTCAATCGCAGTCTTGAAATCCGGTATGAGGGTAAACGGGAAATAGGCTTCACCGCTGTAGCCTTCGCTGGTGGTGATTACTTTGACTTTTGCTAAAGATTGATTCTCGACAATCGATGAATTGGTTCTTCCTTCAGCAAAGACAAAGTTGCTTGCCCATGTTGGCGTGAAAGCGGCTTGTAAAACACCCCCATTTTCTTTGTATAGCCCCATATCTGCGTTCGGGGTCGAGGTCACGGTCGACATGAAAATCTCCACACAATCACCATTCCAGAAATTGTTTTGTGTTTTGAAATCCAAACGATTGTCAAAGACATCGAAGCCGAAATAAACGCCTGTATCATCAAAAGAGTATTTAGCCATCTTAATATGGAAAACATCGGCAATTTCTTCGGGGGTGATGGGATCTCCAGTCGCTAAGGAGGAGCCATCCATTTCAATCGTGGTCCCTTGGGAGGCCCAATCGCTGATATTGCCGTCGATGGTAATCGGGCTTGTCAGCTTGGAAATCGGTACAATGACTTCTTCCGAATCATCGACCAAATATTCCAAATAGTCGTTGCCCGAATCATAAATCGTGGCCGGATCCGTTAATCCGTCCGCAATCATGCCCGCAAAGGTTGCCGATTGCAGCGTGTTGTAATTGTAATTTCCAGTGACCGTAATATGGGAAGCGTTATAAAACTCAATGGCCGCCTCATAGGAAACCGACTGAGTCGCACGAGCACAATTGAAGAAGAAATTATCACGGATTGAAGAGTCACCGACACCTTGAAAAGATATTCCGGCATTGCCGTTTTTGGCGATGAAGTTGTTCGTCACATCGATGGCTTTGATGGTTCCAGCCGGCCCAATTTGGGTAGCGATTGCGAAAACCGCAAGGTCCCCATACATGCCAAATAAGTAGTTATTGTTGATGAGTTTGTTATTCCGGATGGTCATGTTTTGAGGAACGGTCGCTTCATTAAAGACATCCATCGAGGAATGGATTGAAATCGCTCCATGACCAATGTTTTGGAAGGTGTTATTTTCAATGACCGCGCCGCGGGTTTGCACCAAAATGCCACGGTTACGTTTGTTGCGGATAATATTGTTCTTAAAGGTGAATTGGGCAATGTGCGAAACAAAGGTTGCCCGGCAAACGCCCCAATCGGCCAAGTTCATATGACCAATCGACTCTTTGACCGTCACGACATAGCTGGCGGAGGTCCCGCTGACAGAAGCAACCGTTAATTTCCCTTGATAGGCAAAATCATTGGCGGAATAGAACTCAATGACATCGTTGACTTTGGGTGTGGGCATTCCCGAAGTCTTGCGTGTAAGAGTCACTGTTTTTGCTACGGCGTCAAAGTCCGAGAAATCATAATAATAACCCGACTTGATGTTCAACGCATCATCGTGAGAGTTTTCCAAAAGGCAGGCCGTGATTTTGACTTCGCCGGTGCAACTGTCGAAATGGAAACCATCGGCCGTCGCCGTCATCAACCGTTTGGATCCCGCTTTGAGTTGAAGTTTGAAACGATTGACAAAAATATTCTCAGTATTTCCACCCACGAACGCCATCCCTGGGCAGGTATAAAGGGTCACGTCTTCGACATAAATGTTTTGGTCGTTGCTAAAAGCAAAGCCGTTATATCCATACATGGCAAAGGCGACATTGACGAAGTCGCCACGCGCCGGAGCGGTGAACGTTGTTTGGAAGGAACTAGCCAAAGTGACAGTCATGGAATAACCGCTATCGGAAGTCCCGGAAAGCGCATAGGACTTAACACCACCGCTGGTTGCAAAATTTCCTCCTTGGCGAGGAGCATTGGTGAGTGCGTCGAACTCAAGATACGAAGAAGCCACGGGTTTCAATGTCATCAATCTTCCGACAAGTTCATTGAATTCCGAGGGAATCGAAAAAGTCACACTTAAAGTTTCGCTAGAGGACGATGTGACTGTCCCTGTAAGGGCCGGTGGAATGGAATAATCGACCGAAAATCCTTGTAAATGAATATCTTGCGAATTGGAAAAGCTGAGGAACCCTCTCCACATGAGATTCGGTACGGAGATTAAAAATTCGGTTGAATTGCCTTGAATATAAAGACCATTGAGACCATCAAAAGCGAAACAATACGTCGAATGATCTGTTTTGGACGCGTCGATATGAAGCGTTCGGCTCGGTAAGTTGATTTTGACTTTTGATCCTTGATCGTTGAAGATTTTTGCCAATGTAACCGCGTAGAAAAACCGGGTATAATCGTCTTCCAAATCGACATTGGGCGGAAGGCTGATTCCGGCCGCGGTCAAATCCGAAGTTTTTAAATCATCGAGAAGGATGATGTGTCCAACAAATTCCGCATCACTGACAATGGGATACAACGTTTTTTGCGTTTCCTCATAAATCACCCCGACATTGCTCGCATCCGAGAGGCCAAAATCCCCTGTTGCCTCATCCGTGGTGTAAGCATCTCGGCTTAAGGCCGAAACAAATTCATCAATACCTTGAAGCGGGATGGAACTTGAAGAAGACGATGATTCATGGCTTGAAGAAGAATCGGATGGGGAAGACGAGGTGGGGTCACCACCACAACCGGAAAGCGCTAAGCTTCCTAAGAGTAAAAAGGTGCTAATCAACAAAGGCTTTTTCATTTAATATCCCTCCCTAACTTCGTTATCGATGCCCAAAATGGCTTGAGTATTTTCATTAAGGAAAATGTTGTCAAAACTGATGGGTAAAGTAGAAAATAGCGTGACGTTGTGCTGAATTGTGATATGGTCGGAAGTAAAAATCCGAACCGCCGAATTAAAACTGCTGTTGGCGGGGTCTAGGGCAATATGGTCAAACAGGTTATCTTGGACTAGGCAATTACCCGCACCGAGAAATGAAACCCCGGAAAGATGCGATTGGTAGAAATAATTGTTAATCACTGTGATATCCCGGATGGTTCCGGTGACGGTTCCTTCAGAACCATAGACCATAACGGCAACATCGCCATTAAGGCCATGGCCTTGGTTATTGTTAAGAAACTTATTTCCTGAAACATCGATGTTTCCCGGTACTAAAGCTTCGTGGAAAACATCATAAACAGCGAGAATGGAAACTGCGCCATGGTAGATGTTTTCGAATGAATTATTGGTCATAGAAGAGTTTCGGACTTGCGCTAAAATACCGCGGTTCCGTTTATTGCGGATGATGTTGTTGTGAAGACTCATGTCAGGATTGCGTGTGGCGTTTCCTAAAAGGTACCCACTCAAATCGCCGGAAATGCGATCGGCGATTTCGATGGTGTAGGTTAATCCGGAATTGGTCACATTACCAGCGGTATACGTCGCAATCAAACGGAAGTCCTTGGGATCGTAAACGACTAAGGTGTCACCCTTGGCGATACCGACATTGGTATCATAGGAGGCTGATGAAGCTTCAATTTCATGAACCAAGCTACTGTTAATGGTTTTATAGAAGGAGCAAATATTCAACGCGTCGTCATGGGAATTTTCAAACACACTGTTGGAAATCAGTAAATCGCCATAGTTTCCAACGCAGTGAATGATATCGGCGGTCGCAGTCATAAGGCGCGCGGAGCCTTCCTTTAATTGAACATTGAACCGGTTGAGATACATATTTTGGACTTCAACTGTTCGGACTGTCATTCCCGGCGTGGTATAAACGGTGTCACTTTCAAGATAAATTTCAGCCGAATCGGTGATGACAAAGCCGGTATATTGGTACATCGTGAAAGCTACCGATACATGAGCACCAATGGTCGGATTGCGCATCGACACGAACGACAAGGTCAATTCGCGCGTCGAGGGATTATAGGATCCTCCGGAAATGTTGCTGATGCTATCCCCGGTGGAATTGTATAAAAGATTGCCATTGGGATCGGGGAGGTAGGCCTTGGCGCTTTCGGAATAAATAAATTCCATGTACGATCCATAGCTGATTTTGCCATTGTTATACAGCGGATCGGTTAAATCAAATTCTTGAGGAACTGCGATCACGATTTGTTTTTTAGTTGAGTTGAATGAAACGATGGTTCCGCCAATCGTGGGCGACGGATCAAAATCGAAGGTGAGGTCATTGATATGAATATTGGTGCATTCATCCATGTTAAAGATGGAAATCCATGAATCAAAAATAAAATGGGTTTCGCCAGAAGCGGATCCACACAAGGAGACGTCGCTGAGTCCCTTTAGGTTGATCGTGGTCGAAAAGTGGTAGACACCGGGACCAAAGATGATTTTCTTAACACCCTCAACGGTGGTTAAACTGGCCAATAAGGTATTTAACGGACGGCCATTATTTCCAATTGAAACACCCATTCCAAAATCTTCGGCCACATAAACGGTGCCATTTTCAGGAACAGGATATAGGACGTTGGACATTTCGGCTTGATCCACGCCGACATCGGCGATATCGCGTAGACCCACGTTGGTTTCGCAATCGATCCAGTCTTTGTAAGAACTGCCACGAAGTGACGTTAATAAATCATTTTCATTGACCATTGTTTTTTCCTCGATTTCGGAGCTGCTGGAAGATGAACTCTCGTTTTCGCTGCTTGAAAGAGATGACGAGGAGGATTCTTCAAAACTTGAAGAAAATGAAGAAGATATTTCCCCGCCGCAAGCGCTTAGAGCGAAAGCAGACCCAAGCATCCAAAGCAACGATGTTTTGAGTAGTCGCATAGGTTCTCCTTTATTAGGCATGAAGGGCGTTGTAACGCGCCAATGCCGAGTTAAAATAACCTAAATATTGTGCATATGAATATGCAGTCAAATCGTGTTGGAACGAATCCCAGTCATCCGTCACGTTCTTGATTCCTTTGACAAAGTCGCATTCGGCCGAAGCCAAATAAAGTTGAAGCGAGGTTTGCAAGCGGGCGGAGTTGTCGTAATCCGAACTAGTCAGCTTATATTTTTCGGGAACCGGGACTTTCAGATATGGGGTGTAGCGTTCCGCCATTTGATTCAGGTTATGAATCCGTTCATCGTT
>CAZKHP010000062.1:0-1726 GCA_964552695.1 uncultured Staphylococcaceae bacterium
AAATGATGCGACACCAAAAGCGCAAAGTTGGTGTTGTGCGATTGCATCGCGGGGTCGCTGAAGGAGTGACCGTTACATAAAGTAACCCCGTTGTTGTTTTCAAGGACGACATGACCGGAAGGATTGGAACAAAATGTTCTCACCCGTGTTCCGATCGGCGTATTGTAAACGAATTTTCCTTCGTAAAGATGTTTATTGATTTCTTCCATAACGAGGTCGTTGGTTTCCACGCGGACACCGATATCGACGCGGTTGTTGGTGAACGCCACGCCGTGACTGGTTAAAGTTTTATTAAGCCAATCGGATCCTGTCCGACCAACACCCATGACGACAAAGTCGCCATGAATGACCTTATTATCTTTCAATACGACACCGCGGACTTGGCCGTCTTCTACGACGATGTCCTCAACTTCGGTATTGAGCATGAAGTCGACATTTTTTCGAAGTTCATCGGCGATATTTTTGAGCACTTTTAAATTGACTTCGGTACCGAAATGACGGACTTCGCTCCGTAACAATTTGAGCCCTTTGGCGATTCCCCGACGCTCGATTTCAAGCACTTCTTCGGTGTGCGGATCCGTCGTGTGTTCGGGGGCTCCGAAACGAAGGTTGATGCTGTCCACGTAGCGGATGAGTTCCAACAATTCGTCTTCGTCGATGAACTCTTTCAGCCATCCGCCGAATTCGCTGGTGATGTTAAATTTGCCGTCGCTGAATGCGCCGCTGCCACCAAACCCGCAGGTCATGGCGCACGGTTTGCAGCCCGTATAGCCACTTTTATCAGTGGGGCATTGGGAAAGTTTGCCTTCGCTGACGGGGCAATGACGGTTTTCGACTTCGCGGCCTTTGTCGATCAACAAGACTTGGAGTGTCGGGTTTCGGACTTTTAGCTCAAAAGCGGTAAAAATCCCCATCGGCCCGGCGCCGACGATGAGTACGTCGTAATGCTTCATATTAGGTCTTCCTTTCACAACACTCTATTATACCAACTTTGCGAAAGTTATCTTTATTTTAATAAGATAATGAACCGCTTTCCTCCGACATTTGCCGAAAAAACGGCACCAGCAAGTGTCTTTTGATTTTTTCTAAAACCGCGTTCTTTTACATAAAGAACGAACCCACCTTGTAAGGGAAGCGCTTTCATCTTATAATATTTGGAGGTTTAAAGTCCTAACCCATTCTCCTTAGAGAAGGAAAGGCACATCCGATGACATTCATAATACGGACGACTCATCGGACGCTCGTGCAAACGGAGGAAATTCAAATTGTACAAGAGCAACTATCTGAATACTGTTTTCGCCAGTGTTTCCAAACGCTATTCCTATCAGCCTGAATTCTTACAAGCCGTAGAAGAATTCTTCGATTCGATGGATGTTTTGGTCGAAAAAGACCCCAACATCGAAAAAAACGCCATCTTAGAACGCCTCGTGGTGCCGGAAAGAAGCATCGCCTTCCGCGTTTCTTGGGTTGACGACAAAGGCAAAATTCAAGTCAACAACGGGTATCGCATCCAATTCAATTCGGCCATCGGCCCCTACAAAGGCGGTATACGTTTTGACGCCTCCGTCAACGAATCCATCCTTAAGTTCTTGGGTTTTGAACAAACCTTCAAAAATAGTTTGACCGGTCTCCCCATGGGAGGCGGTAAAGGCGGTGCGGACTTCGATCCGCGCGGCAAGTCCGATGCCGAAGTCATGCGTTTCTGCCAAGCCTTCATGACTGAACT
>CAZKHP010000062.1:1826-5847 GCA_964552695.1 uncultured Staphylococcaceae bacterium
GATATTCCCTTGGTTTACACTCTCTCGGAAGAAAAGGGCGAATTCACCACGGAATATTTGAAAAAATATCCCAATGCCAAATTCACCCCGGATCCCAAGAAAATGTGGTTCACTCCGTGCGA
Organism: uncultured Staphylococcaceae bacterium; assembly: GCA_964552695.1. Lineage (GTDB taxonomy): Bacteria > Bacillota_I > Bacilli_A > RFN20 > CAG-826 > CALMWE01. The sequence goes on from CAZKHP010000062.1 coordinate 1,949, forward strand.
TATCGCCTTACCGTGCGCCACGCAAAACGAAATTTATCTCGAACACGCGAAAGCGTTGGTCGACAACGGATGCTTCCTGTTAGGCGAAGGCGCCAACATGCCGACGACACTGGAAGCCACGCGTTATTTATTGGAACACGGCGTCTTATTCTCGCCGGGTAAAGCTTCCAACGCCGGCGGTGTTGCCGTCAGCGGTCTTGAAATGAGCCAAAACGCGATGCACCTCTCGTGGACTGCAAAAGAAGTGGACGAAAAGCTCGCCCAAATCATGAAAACCATTTTCCGGCAATGCCACGAAACCGGAGCCAAATTCGGGCAACCGACCAACCTCGTGTTGGGCGCTAACATCGCCGGATTCTTGAAGGTTTACCAAGCGATGCTCGCGGAGGGCGTAATTTAATGGATTCAAAAAGCAATATCCTCCGGGCTCCTCATATCCTCTTGCCTAATAAGGGCGTGGATTTGTCCCGCTTTGCCGTTATTGCTTGCGATCAATTCACCAGCCAGGTCGATTATTGGAATCATTTGAAAACGTGGATTGGGACTGCACCCTCTGCGTTTAAAATGATCTTTCCGGAAGCGTACCTTCCGCTGGTAGACAACGCCGCTTACATTCACCAAATCAATCAAACCATTGATGAATATTTAAAAACCAACGTTCTCGAAGATATCGGGGAATGCTTTATTCTTGTCGAACGGAAAACTCCGTTCGTGCCGCGCCGCTTAGGATTAATGGTGTCCATTGACCTTGAAGCGTACACGTTCGAAAAAGGCGTTCATAGTCCGATCCGAGCAAGCGAAGCCACCATTTTGGACCGTCTTCCCCCAAGACTGAAAATCCGTGAACATGCACCGGTGGAAATTCCGCATGCGCTTTTGCTCGTCGATGATCCCAAAAAGGAAATCATCGAAGGGCTCTACGCCCGTCGGAATGAATTCCCGTGCGTTTACGATTTTGAACTCAACCAAAACGGAGGTCATCTCCGTGGCTACAAGATTACCGATACAAAGAAGGTCATCCAAGCGTTTTACAATCTTGTAAAAGGCAAAAAAGACGACTTACTTTTCATCGTCGGCGATGGCAACCACTCGATTGCCACGGCCAAAGCCCACTGGGACAAACTCAAAGTGGGGCTGAATGAGGAAGAACGGAAGAACCATCCTGCCCGCTACACCTTGGCGGAAGTCATCAATCTCTATGATGACGGACTTTTGTTTGAACCGATTCACCGTGTCGTGTTCCATGCCGGGGAAGACTTTATTCCGGGACTCGAAAAAGTTCTTACAGGCGATTATCATGGCGCGCTTTATACGCACATCACGGGGAAGATCCCCCAACGGATGCCCACGAACTCGCCGCTTGCTTATAAGATCGTACAAGACTATGTCGACGGTTATGTCAAATCTCATCCGGGAACGCATGTGGATTATATCCACGGCGTGAAGGATCTCTTTGACATCGCCGATGCCAATCCCGACGCCGTGGCTATTGAAATGCCGGTGGTGACCAAGAGCGATATCTTCGCTTACATCGCTGCCGGAGATGTCTTACCACGGAAATGTTTCTCAATGGGGCACGCCCCGGAGAAACGCTACTATTTGGAATCCAAACGGATCATATAACCCAAAAAGGAGGAAATGTATGAAACGTATTTACAACTTTTCCGCAGGGCCCGCTGTCCTGCCCGAGGCGGTCTTAAAACAAGCCGCCGAAGAGATGCTGGACTACAAAGGTTCCGGCATGTCAGTCATGGAAATGTCGCACCGTTCCAAGACCTATCAGACCATCATTGATGAAGCCGAGGCCGATTTGCGGACACTCCTTCACATCCCCGCCAACTACAAGGTGCTTTTCTTGCAAGGCGGCGGAACCACGCAATTCGCGATGGTGCCGATGAATCTCATGAAAAACAAAGTGGCCGATTACATCATCACCGGACACTGGGCCAAAAAAGCCTATGATGAAGCCAAAATGTATGGCCAAGCCAACATTATCGCTTCCTCCGAAGACAAAGTCTTCTCGTACATCCCGGATTTGAAGAATCTTAAAATCACGCCGGAAGCCGATTACGTCTATATGTGCGAAAATAACACGATTTTCGGCACCAAATATAAGACCTATCCGGATACTCACGGAAAAGTGTTGGTTAACGATGCCTCTTCGTGCTTCTTAAGCGAACCGCTCGATGTCACCCAATTCGGTCTCATCTTTGCCGGTGCGCAAAAGAACGTCGGTCCGGCGGGTGTCACGATTGTGATCATCCGTGAAGATTTGTTGAACATTCCGCCTCTACCGGGAACACCGACCTTACTCCGATACAAGGTTCATGCCGACAACGGTTCGATGTACAACACCCCGCCGTGCTATGGCATCTACATTTGCGGTCTCGTGTTCAAATGGTTATTGGCCCATGGCGGACTCGAAGCTATGAAAGCCTACAACGAAAAGAAAGCCGGCTTAATCTACAATTACATCGATCACAGCAAACTCTTCAAAGGCACCGTCGAAAAAGGTTCGCGTTCGCTCATGAACGTGTGCTTCCGTACGGGCGATGAAGCGTTGGATAAAGCCTTTATCGCCGAAGCCAAAGTGGCCGGATTCGATAACTTGTCCGGACACCGTTCTACCGGCGGCATGAGAGCCTCCATCTATAACGCGATGCCGATCGAAGGCGTCGAAGCCCTCGTCGAGTTCATGAAGAAGTTCGAAAGTGCTCACAAGGTCTAGGTAAGCGTATGAAAAAAATCATTTGTCTGAACAATATTTCTCCGGTGGGGCTTAATGCCCTGCCGAAGGATTATCAAATCACTAAAGAGATGAACGAAGCCGATGCCGTCTTGGTGCGTAGCGCCAATATGCTCGAGACGACCCTACCGCATAATGTGGTGGCGGTTGCCCGTGCCGGAGCCGGCGTCAACAACATCCCGCTTGAACCCTACGCCAAAGCCGGCGTGGTCGTTTTCAACACGCCCGGCGCCAATGCCAACGCGGTCCGCGAATTAACGCTGGCCGGGATGCTTTTGGCCGCCCGTGACCTTTTTGGAGGCATGAAATGGGTGGAAGCCAATAAAGGTGATGTCGAGATTAATAAGAATATGGAAAAAGCGAAAGCCGCCTTTGGCGGATTTGAACTTTTAGGTAAGACAATTGGTATTATCGGTCTTGGCGCCGTCGGTGCTTCGATTGCCCAAGCGGCGGCCGGTATCGGCATGAACGTCATCGGTTACGAATCCGCACCCGAAGGTGTTTCTCCGAAAAACAAAGCCAAACTTCCGCCGAACATCGTATTCGCCAAATCCATCGACGAAGTGTACGCCGTGGCCGATTACCTCAGTTTAAACGTTCCCTTACTACCTGCGACCAAAGGAATGATCAACGAAGCCGCGATTGCCAAAATGAAACCCGGTGTCGTGATTTTAAACCTTGCCCGTGATGCCATCGTCAACGATGCCGATATCAAAGTGGCTTTGGCGGCGAAAAAAGTCCGCAAATACGTCACCGATTTCCCGAACCATGAAACGGCCAATATGGAAGGCGTCATTGCCTTACCGCACTTAGGCGCTTCTACCGAAGAAGCCGAAGATAATTGCGCCTTGATGGCGGTACTTCAAATCGTCGACTTTGTCGAAAACGGAAACATCGCCAATTCCGTCAATTATCCCAATGTCGAACTTGGACCCAAAACATCCGCCCATCGGTTGGTTGTTTTGCATGACAAAAAAGAAACTTTGGGACAAGACATTCTCAAAGAAGTGCTGAAAAAAGCCAAAGTCGTGGCCAGCATCAGCAAAGTCAAAGGTGCTTTTGGCGTGACCTTGGTGGATTTCATCAAGAACGAGAAAGATTGCACCGAAAAAGCTTGCCTGGCAGATCTTATTGCGGCCTTAGAAGGGGTCAT
>CAZKHP010000063.1:0-5821 GCA_964552695.1 uncultured Staphylococcaceae bacterium
CAGCGCCATCCTTGATGAGTTGGTTGCAGCTGGTATCGCTGTCTGCGGGATGGGGAAGAACAAAGACCTCTCGGCCGAGGTAAAGCGCGTATCCGACCGTTATCAGAGTTCCGCTTCGTTTGTGGGCTTCGCTGACGAAAACGCCTTTGGAGAGGGCTGCGATGATACGATTCCGCCAAGGGAAGTGTTCTTTATCGGGTGTTGTTTCACCCGGATACTCACTTAAAAGCAAGTGATCATTTTTGATTAAGGTATATAATTCCCGGTTTTCTTTGGGATAGCATTGGTCAATTCCGCTACCTAAGACGGCTATCGTGCTTCCTCCGGCATTTATCGAAGCCCAATGGGCCGTGGCATCAATTCCTTTGGCGAGGCCCGAGACAATCGTTAATCCGGCTTTGGCAAGTTGCGTTGTAATCTGTGTGGTCATCTTGATTCCATAGGGACCGCTGTCTCGGCTGCCTACAACCGCTAAGGCTTTGTCAGTATCATAAGCAAGATCTAAGTTTCCGTAATAAAACAACGCAAATGGGGGCTTATAGATTTTCTTTAGCCCCGTCGGATAGGCATCATCAATGATGGTCACAACCTTACAGCGCAAGGAGGCGACCGCAGCCACCACATCTTCTTCAAGAAAACTTTCCCGCTTTTGCATTGCTTCATAAATCTTTGTCCAGTCCCCAGCGTACTTGATTGCAAAGTAAATGACGACATCTCTTCCTGTTATCATGAAAACACCACCTTACCAAATAGTAGGTGGCGTTTTTCGTTTCTTATCCTTATTTAATTAAAAGAGACGCAAATCCTGGTTCATTATTTCCCTAATGGGGGTATAGGTCAAACGATAAATGCCGGGGATAATGCCGTGTTTTTTGACTAATTCAATATGTTCTTTGGTCGGATAGCCTTTATGTTTTGCAAATAAGTACTCCGGATACTGCTGATCGAGTTTCAACATCAGGTCGTCCCGGGTCACTTTGGCTAAGATACTGGCCGCGGCAATACATTGAGCTTTGGCGTCGCCTTTAACAATTGCATCCACGGGCACATGAATCTTGGGAAGTGGCATGCAATCCGTGACAACCATATCAAAATGGTGGTTCATTTGTTCCAACGCTTGCATCATGCCTAGACGTGACGCTTCATAGATATTGATCTTATCGATCTCTTGAGGAGAAATCACAGCAACTCCAAACGCAATGGCATCCTTTTGAATTTGGACAAAGGCTTCACGACGTTTTTTATCCGTCATTTTTTTGGAATCGTTGATAAGGGGATTGGAGTAGCCTTCGGGCAAGATGACGGCTGCCGCCACCACGGGACCGGCTAACGGACCACGGCCCGCTTCATCACAACCGGCAATGAATCGGACTTGGTCCGAATAGTATTGATTTTCGTAGTCCAGGCTCATAACGTGGGCTCTTCCAAACTGATACGGCCAAGCGATCCGTTACGGAAATCACCAATAATTGAAATGTCCGCTTTGTCCATATCTGGATTTCCACCCGAAAGCAGGCCTCTTTTTGAAGCAATCAGCGTGAATAAAGTGGTTATGTCGGTGAGATCATTCTCGGTTAACTCATAACGGCTCAATAAGCCTTGCTTCCGTTTTTCAATCATAAAGCGAAGTATGAAGGTTGCGATTTCGTGGAGAGGAAGGATTTCGAGTTTGATCGCGCCAAGGGCAGCTAACCGTAACGTAACGTCCTTTTCTTCATAATGGGCAGGCAAAATCCCCGGAGTGTCAAGGAGCTCGAAGTCGCTACCGACTTTGATCCACTGTTGGGCTTTGGTCAACCCAGGGCGGTTTTCCACCGCTGCTGCGTTCCGATTGGCTAATGTATTGATTAAGGTTGACTTCCCGACATTAGGAACGCCAAGAACCATCACACGCACAGGTTGAGGGCGCATCCCTTTACGTATTTCGCGTTCGCGTTTTTCAACGACCAACTTTTTAACTTCTTCTTGAATGATGGATTCGATGCGTTTGTTTTTGATATCCAAAGCAAGGGCAGGAATACCTTGCGTGGCAAAAAACCGGATCCATCGTTCCGAAATGTTCGGATCTGCCAAATCGGCTTTCGCCAATATCAATAGACGCTTCTTATTGGGACGAATTTCCGCCAAAAAGGGATTTCGGCTGGCTAAAGGGGCCCGAGCGTCACATATTTCTATGACCACGTCAACAACGGCCATCCGCTCTTCGATTTCGCGAAGGGCTTTGACCATGTGTCCGGGAAACCAGTGAATGTTTTTCTGTTCCATGGTCTTTTCCTATTAATAGAAGGTCGGCCAACGATAGGTACGGGTTGGACACGTTTTCAAATGGGCACCATCACTGGCGGTTGAGCCGTCTTCGCGGCAAACGCCTTCGATAGCAAATAAGACACCTTTGAGTTGTTCGACGGCAATAAGGCCGACGCCATGCTCGCTGTCGGTGGAATTGCCACGGTTATCCCCCAAAACATAATATTGGGTTTCGGATAAAGTACGGGAGGTATTGCATGCAATGCCCGCAGTTTGATTGCAGGTTCTTGTTTTGACAGTGTCGGTGATGAAGGGTTGATCGATGGCGTTGCCGTCCACGGTTAAATCTCCGGTGGCCGTTTCGATGCTCACGGTTTCTCCGGGTAAGGCAATCACGCGTTTGATGATAAAGTAGTCGCTACCCAAAGGGTAGTTGATGATAACGATGTCGAAGCGTTCCAAACGTTCGATGCGGCCGCTGTGGGTATCCATCACTCCGAAATCGTTGTCGTTGAGCGTGGGATACATCGAAGAACCGACGATTTTAACGGGAGTGAAGTAAAGATTGTGGAAAATAAGGACGCAACCAAAAATCATGAAGGTCACGAAAACGACATTCAGAGCGGCCGATAAGGCTTTTTTCCACTTCAACGCCGTTTTGGGTTTCATTCCTTTTTCCCCCTAAATAAAAATTATAACACTTATGAGTGTTACCGCAAGAAAGCTTTCGCGTCACAGGCAACAAAAAAGGTTCCTTGCGGAACCTTCTGTCACTAAATTAAAGAACCTCTTTGATCCGGGCAGATTTACCAGCGCGTTTGCGGAGGTAGAAAATCTTGTTGCGACGAACTTTACCTTTTTTCACGACTTCGATCTTGGCGACCGTGGGTGAATTGACGGGGAAAGTACGTTCAACGCCGACGCCGCTCGACATTTTGCGAACGGTGAAGGATTTGTTGACGCCCGAGCCGCGACGTTGGATGACAACACCTTGGAAGGCTTGGATTCTTTCCTTGTTGTTTTCGATGATGCGGACGGAAACAATGACGGTGTCACCAGAATCGAATTCGGGGACATCCTTCTTGATTTGCGACGCAGTGATCTCGTTAACTAACTTGTTGTTCATAGTATCACGCTCCTGTTGGCAGTAATTTTTTTCGGATGTTCATACCCGTAGTGACACGGCAGCGGATCATCTATAGCGCTTTAAACGCTTTGTTATTCTAACAAATGCACGAGGCCTTTGCAAGGACCAAATCAAAATCGGCAAAAACGGCGTTTTTTACTTTGAAAGCAGTTTTTCGATGTCTTCGGCGGTGGCTAACCAGGACGTAAAAGCGGTGGCCGACCCACAGGCAACGCCTAAACGAAGGGAATAGGCAAAGTCTTTGGTTTCAACATACCCGGCAAGGAATCCGGCAATTAAACTATCTCCGGCACCCACGGCACTGACGACTTTTCCTTCCGGTGCGGCCATGCGGATGACATTGTGGTCTTGACCCATGAATATGGCGCCCCGGCCACTCATCGAAATGATGACGTTTTGAGCGCCCATCGAGAGCAACTCTTCCATACATTCTTCGAGGTCTTCATCGGGCAGAGAAGCTCCCGCAGGAAGTTCAATATCAAAGAGCTCGGCAACTTCATCAATGTTGGGTTTGATTAAGAACGGACGATAGGGTAATGTGGCTTTCAATAATTCTTTACGGGCATCGACGATGACTTTAATTTTCTTGAAAGACAAATATTTCAATATTTGAGCATAGATATCCGAGGGAACATTCGGTGGTACAGAACCCGAAATAACAAGGAAGTCCCCGTTTTGGATTTCGTTGAGTTTGCGGAACAATTCCCCTAGTTCGCGTTCGGCGATATCGGGACCTAAACCATTGATCTCGGTGGTCTTGCCTTCATCATCGGTAATCTTGAAGTTCATGCGCGAATCTTCGGAGATGATGACGAACTCGGGAGTGACGCCTTCTTTTTGAATTTCGTTGAGAATCGAAGCGCCGGTTTTCCCGCCTAAAAAACCCATCGCGGTATTGGCTAGACCAAGACGCGCTAAGACGATGGATACATTAATGCCCTTACCTCCGGCATGGACGATGCTGGTTTGAGCGATGTTGACACCATTAAACGTTACGCTGGGTAAGCGCATCGTGTAATCCAAGCATGGGTTGAGCGTCAGGGTATAGATCATAGCGGGTCCCTTTCGTTCAAATTATAGCATAGCCAAGTATTTTTGATACTGTTAAGTATTTTTGCTTGACACCACTTGGTTCATGAACTAAACTATACCCGTTACAAGAAAAGGAGAACCCACACCATGTCAGTCAAACTTCGGATGACCCGTATCGGTCGTCACAAAGATCCGTTCTATCGCATTGTCGCTGCCGACAGCCGTTTTGCCCGCGATGGCCGTTTCATTGAACAAGTCGGAACTTTCGATCCCGCCAAAGGCGTCGAAGCTGCCGTCATCGATGAAGCTTTAGCCCTCAAATGGCTCGGACTTGGCGCTCAACCGAGCGATACCGTACGCACCATCTTAAGCAAAAAAGGCATCATCGCCAAATTTGCCGAATCCAAGAAACCTGCCAGCAAAGAAGGTAAATAGTATGGATTACGAGCAAGTAATCCACGCCTTCATCGATTCCTTCGTTGAACATAAAGACGCGATCATGATCCGCGAGTTGCCCAGCGACTCCGACCGTGACTTAGTCCTGCTCATCGTTGCCGAATCGGAAGACACCGCCCGTCTCATCGGTCGCCGCGGCATCATCGCCGACGCGCTCCGCGAAGTCATCGGCGTTGCCGGAAAATCGGAAGGCCGACGCGTTCACCTCAAGTTCGAAAGTTTCGAAGAAGAAAAACAAGGGGAGTAAAAACTCCCTTTTTCTTTTATAATGGTTTACGGAGGATCGTTCATGGATTTCTTAACCCTTGGCATCATCGTCAAAGTCTTTGGCCTCAAAGGCGAAGTCAAAGTCCTTTCGTCCAGCGACTTTCGGACGCTTCGCTACAAACGGGGCAAAGCCCTTTTCTTACTCAAAGAATCCACCGGTGAACGGATTCCCGTCCATGTCAAAAGCTATCATGCCTCCGGAAACATCGATTTCGTGAGTTTTAACGAATATGCCGATGCCACGTCGGTCGAAGCGTTGATCGGATGTCTCGTTCAAGTCGAAAAAGACCAAAAACCATTAGGCAAAAATACCTATTACCATAGCGACCTCGAACGTTGTGATGTGGTGGATGAACACGGAACGGTGCTCGGCCATGTTAAAAAGGTTGAAGAATACAGCGCCCAAAAGTCGTTACGCGTTTCTCGTGACAATCAACCCGATTTCTTGGTTCCTTTTGTTCCTGCCTTCATTCAAAAAGTCGACCTTGAGAAAAAGCAAATCGTCATTACCGTGTGGGAGGGTTTATTATGACCATCACCATTTTGACGTTGTTCCCCGAGATGTTCCAAGGTTTCCTTGAGAACTCCATTGTCAAACGGGCCATCGCCAAAGGCGTGGTGTCTTTTAAACTCGTCAATATCCGTGATTACACGAAAGATAAATACGGTCGT
>CAZKHP010000064.1:0-5665 GCA_964552695.1 uncultured Staphylococcaceae bacterium
TCGTAATCTTTAATTCCTGATATCCCAGTGACCGCCATACCGCGTTTGGAACTTGGAATTGTTTGATAAATAATTGTTCCCGGGCTTCGTGTATTGAATGTGTTTTGGATATGAATGGGGATTCCCTTGCGCGCCACAGGGAAGAACGTATCGCTATGGAGAATACTTGCTCCCATGAACGAAAGAACGCGCAATTCTTTGTAGGTCATGACTTCGATTAACGCCGGGTCGGTCACAATTTTGGGATCACACACAAGGAAGCCATCAACATCGGTCCAGTTTTCATAGACTTTGGCGTTGACCGCACTGGCAATGAGCGCTCCGGTAACATCCGAACCTCCACGCGAAAGAAGCTTGAGTTCTCCGGCTGCTGTTGTGCCATAAAATCCCGGTATCACGACATCGGTTTTGAATTTCAGTGCTCGGCGAGCGACTGTATCGGTTTGCTTGTAGTTAACGGAATTGACTTTGAAGCGAATCAAGGTTCCCGCATCAACAAACTCAAATTTGAGAACTTTAGATAATAATTGCGCAGAAAGATATTCTCCCCGTGAAACGATGAATTCTTGGGTTTTAATCTTTTGCATTTGTTCAAGGGTTTCTTGGAGGATGAGTTTCATCGGAGTCAGAACGCGAAGTTCTTTAGCAATGGCTAAAAAACGTTCCCGCACCAATTCGAAGGTCGAAGCGTTATTTTCGCGGATTAACTCATCGGCAAGTGTATAGAGCAAGTCCGTAACTTTGATGTCTTCTTTGAAACGTTTCCCCGGCGCCGACACCACGATGATGCGGCGAAGCGGGTCTTTATGAATAATGCGAATCACTTTGCGAATCGATTGGGCGGTGGCCATCGAGGTGCCGCCGAATTTGCATACTTTGACGTTCATGGCGAATCCTCCTTAGGAGAGACGTTCCTTAAAGTCTTCGTAACCAAACGCTTTGACCAGGACATCCTCGCCGTTTTCTTTTCGGGCGTAGATGCTGGGGAGTGGCATTCCGTTGAAGGTATTGGTTTTCACAATCGTATAAAGCGCCATATCTTCGAACACAATCTTATCTCCGACCTTGAGTTGAGTCGGGAAGTCGTATTCCCCGATATTGTCACCGCTCAAACAGGTATTCCCTGCAAGACGGTAATGGTATGGACCGTTTTTGACGGCTTGAAGGACCGGTGGGGTAAAGGGCATTTCTAAAACATCGGGCATATGGCAGGTCGCCGAGGCATCCAATAACGCAATCGGCATATCGTTTTCCACGATATCGATAATAGAGGCCACCAAGTAACCGGCGTTAAGCACAATGCCTTCTCCGGGCTCTAGATAAATTTCAAGCCCATAGGTTTTCTTTAAGCGTTGGATGATTTGAATGAGTTTCTCGCGGTCGTAATCATTTCTCGTTAAATGATGACCACCGCCAAAATTGAGCCATTTGAGTTTCGAAAGGTATTTTCCAAACTTGGCTTCCACCGCTTTCACGGTCTCTTCCAAAGCATCGGCGTTTTGTTGGCAAAGTGTATGAAAATGGAATCCGGAAATGTAGGGCAAAAGCGATTCATCGATGTCGGCGATTTTGATGCCCATCCGAGAGGTCGGCGAGCATGGGTCATACATCGCATGGGATTGTGTGGACTTTTCGGGATTAATACGGATACCAATCGTTTTATGAGCTTTTAAAGCCTGATCTTTGTATTTAGCCAATTGCGTATTGGAATTGAAGACAATATGGTCTGCGTACTTTAAAATCTCTGCAAAATCGGCCTCTTTATAGGCAGGGGCAAAAACATGGACTTCTTTTCCGAAATGCTCCTTTGCCAAACGCGCTTCATAAAGGCCGCTTGAGGCGGTACCATCCAGGTATTGTGAAAGTAATGGATAGAAATAGAAGCTCGAAAAGGCTTTTTGGGCCAAAAGGATTTTCGCTCCGCTTCGTTTTTGAATATCTTGAATGATTTCGAGATTTTTCTTTAATCGTTTCTCATCAATGAGGTAATACGGCGTCGCCAAATTCGGGTTGATTCTCATAGCGATCACAGGTCGATTAAGGTGGGGTTGAAATTCTCTTTCCAAGGAAGGCCCCACTCATTGAGCATGGTCATGAACGGATCGGGATTGAATTGTTCCATATTGAACACACCCTTTCCTTTCCAAACGCCCGTTACGATGAGCGCAGCGCCAATCATCGCAGGGACACCGGTGGTATAAGCAATCGCTTGAGCTCCGGTTTCCTTAAAGGCTTCCTCATGGTCGCATACATTGTAAACATAATACGTTTTCGGTTGTCCGTCTTTATGGCCTTGAAGGATACATCCGATGTTGGTCTTTCCTTTGGTACGGGGGCCTAAGGATGCCGGATCGGGAAGAACGGCCTTCAAAAATTGTAAAGGAACGATATCCATTCCTTGGAACTTAATGGGCTTCACGGAGGTCATGCCGATGCCTTCCAAGACACGAAGATGGTTCAGGTAACTCGGTCCAAAGCTCATAAAGAACCGGGCCCGTTTAACTTCGGGAATGAACTTAGCCAAACTTTCGAGTTCTTCGTGATACATCAAATACATATCTTTGGGGCCCACTTGGTCAAGGTCATAAACATGCTTCACCGATAAGGGGGCAGTTTCGACCCAATGGCCGGCTTCATAGAAGCGCCCTTTCATCGTGATTTCACGGATGTTGATTTCGGTATTGAAATTGGTGGCAAAAGGATAGCCGTGGTTACCGCCATTGGCATCTAGGATATCGATGTAATCAATCGTATCGAAATAATGTTTTTTTCCATACATGCAAAAGACGCTGGTGACCCCCGGATCAAATCCTGATCCCAGAAGCGCCATGCATCCGGCTTTTTTAAACCGTTCGTGATAGACCCATTGGGTCCCGTATTCAAATCCTGCTTTTTCGCGGACTTCGGCGCACGCCGTATCCAGATAATGGGTATGGGTGGCAATGCAAGCTTCCATAATCGGAATGTTGGTATAAGGAAGCGCCAAATTCATGACAAGATCAGGATGGTATTTATTTATCAATTGCACCATTGCATCGACATTTTCGGCATCGACCTGTTCCGCAATGACTTTTGTGGGATACTTGGAACACTTTTCGACCAATTCCATCACTTTTTCTTTATGGCGACTGGCGACGACGATTTCTTGAAATACATGATAATTCTGAGCGCATTTTTGTACGCCCACGGTGGCTACGGCGCCACTTCCGACGACGATAATCTTGGCCATGGTTTTCCTCCCTGTTTGGTTGCGGATCGGCAACCCGTTTTTGCATGCGGTATTCTTTTAAGAAACCGAGAGCAAAATAAATCATAGGGTACCCCCCGAAATTTACAAGTTTATTTTGACAAATGTCGCATAAAATCGACATTATTTTTCTTTCCAAACAAAAACCGAAAAAGGCTGCGATTCTGTGCCAACAAAAAAAGAAGGTTTTCCGTGAAAGAAAAACTTCTTCTTTTTAACTCATTCTTGGACTGTTTTTTAGTCTTCCGCCACCACGATAATCGAATCGCCCGGATCAAAGACAACGAGGTCGCTCTTCGCGGGATTCAATATGATGCCGTCGCTTCGACGTTCGCATTTTTTGAAATATCCGATGGCCGTTTCATTTCGTCGCAAAGCGCTTTCGACCACGGTATAGAAATTCACGGGCTGATTCAAAGGGACATAATTTTCAGCTTTCTTGATATAGACTTCCGAGCCTTCCTCGTCAAACAAATCCAAGAACACTTGGCTCAAATAGCGATTTTCGGATATCTGGCAAAGCAGTTTGTTGGACAAAACATTACTGATGATGAAGTCGTCGACACTGGCGTATTGGAGCACCGCTTCATTGCGGTTCAAAACAATCTCGATGATGATCGGGATATCTAATTGCCGTTCTTTTTGAATTTCCCGGATATTGAGCACGGTCAACAAGGTGGCCGAGTCGGCCTTTTCGGGTTCCAAATCGCCGTTGGAGAAAATGATGATCGCATCCAAATTCGAATAATCCACCTGATTTAAAACATCATAGTCGGTGGTGTCACCGTTGATAAAGGTAAATTGAACCTTCGGATCAACCCGGGTTTTACACGCCAAAGAAAGATCAATAGAAGAACGTGTAATCATGGTAAACTGCGTTCCTTTTTCGATATAGGGGCACATGGCTTCCAAAACATTCAAGGATTCTTCGTTATATCCCACGGCAAGGATATTCTTTTTGGACTTGTTTTTGATTTTGGTTTTCGGTGCAATGTGGGATACGTCCACCTTTTCCGGATGTCCGTCAAGGAAGATGGTGTCGTCGTCTTCGCTGATGACAATGACTTTGTCATCTTGTTCATAAACAACATCCGCGGCAGGATTCAACATCGTTTTGCCGTTGCGGAACAACCCGACAAATGCGGATTTTTCGAACATATGAATTAAATCTTTGACGGGTTTTCCCACGAGTTTTTCATTTCCGTAAAAATAGAATTCATCGCCCGCAAATTCCAACAAATTCTTGTAAACAAACGAGAGACCCGGTTGTAAACAGGTTTGCGCGGTAATCCGATCAAGATCATCAGGGAGGCAAACGGCTTCAAGTTTGTCACCAAACATCGTTTGAGCTATCTTTAAATTCTTTTCGCTGTTGAATAAGGTGGTCGCATAACCTTTGGCTTGAGGGGCAAAGAAGCCGGTATTTTTCATTGCCAAAAGAGCTTTGATGGTGTCCGCATCGTCGGGATGCGAAACGATGACCGTCTTTGCCTTTTCAATCGCGCACATCAAAAGGTCATCTCGACTGTAGCATGAACCGGTTCGAATGATTACTTTGGTATTGTAGAACGTTTTGACATCCTTTTTGAGTTCGGCCAAAGTTTCGACCGAATCGATTTCACTCAGAATAACGATGACCGGATGTCGGACATTCCGATTGGCTTCCACCAATTCAGCCACAATCACCGGGACGTTAAAGTTAAAGCCCAAAATCAAGACGTGATTGTTTTCAATAACCAACGAACGCCCTTTTTGAAGTGCTTCGAGTTTCGTTTGAAGGCCGTTCGAAATAATACTGATTAACATGCTGGTCACGAAGATACCCACCATCGTTGACACTGTCAATATGACCATATACCATGTCGGCCCTTGAATATCGGCTAAGTTTCCGGCGTCCAACGTCAACATGAAACTCGTCCATATCGTCGTCAAGAAGGGTTCGCCGGAAAGGGTGTTCACGAAAAACGCGGCAAATCCCAAAAGGACGACCGCGATTAATGTGACGGCAAAAAGCATGAGCACCAAAGAGGCGGTTCCTTTGGCCATAAATTGATCCATCTGATACTTCATCTTCTGTTTTAATTTCATCCTTGTTGCTCCTTTGGTCATTTCAAAAAGAAAATCCAAAAAGCCGATGTGACAATGAAATTCAAGAAAAAGCAAATTTGGGTTAAACGGTTAATTCCAACAATTAAAAATTATACGCCTCGGTTTTTTGGGCGTAAATATGGGGACGAAAATAAAGCTAACGGCGGTACAATTGTTCGCCTGCTATGACAAACTTGGTGGGCAAATGCGGAATCTCAAAATGGAATTGAAAAACTTCATATCCGTCATATATCTGGATGTTTTTTCCAATATCAGTCGGAATATATTCCACCGTTTTCACGGAAAAACGATAGGAAACAGTTTTTCCGC
>CAZKHP010000065.1:0-5655 GCA_964552695.1 uncultured Staphylococcaceae bacterium
ACGCTTTTTCCATCCGGAAATCGGTGAGATAACGTTTGGGTGAGGTGTTAAGCTCGGAAGCAAAGATGTTGGCTAAGTAGTTGGGCGTGACACCGACAGAAGACGCGATATCATCGATGGAAATCGCAAATTGGAAGTTGTTGGCGATGAAGTCTTTGGTTTCGTTGATCAACCGTTGACGGGAATTCAAGGGGACATCCGAACGCTTGGGCGATAAACAAATCAAGGCATCGACGATTTCATAAGCCAATCCAAGACATTTAAGATCCAGGAAGCCGGAAGTTTGGTAGCGTTCGAAGATGGCTTCGAAGAGTTCTTTGAGGATCAGATCGTTTCGGTCTTTGACGATGGGGGTGTCTTTGCTGATGCCGGCTTCCGAAACGAACTTGGCGGAACTGGTTCCGTTAAAGCCGAGCCAGATATACGTCCAGGGGTCTTCTTTGGAAGGATAGTAGAGGGGTTGAACGCCGGGCGGTACATAGAAGACATGGCCTTTCTTGACATGGTGCTTTTGACCCGCCATCTCAAGAAATCCTTCGCCGGCGACGACATAGTGAAACAGATGATAATTCTTGACGGTAAACGAAAAAACTTTATCGGGAATGCATTTTTCACGGCCGCATTCGCGAAGGTTCAGTTCGATGTACTGGTCAGCATGGCATAGGAGTGGGTTCATGGGACTTTCTCCATCGTTAAATATTATTTAAAGGGGCGACTTGCACTTTCAGTATAGGGTGGGGCAAATGTGTTTTCAATATATTTGTAAGGGTTTACATTAGGTTTTTATATATCGGTAACTCACCCTTTCGTTTCGACTTTTTGAAATCTTACATTTTTGTATAAAACCAAAAGAAACCCCTAAGGGTCTATATGGGAGCAAGCCGAGCCTTTAGGGGTATAAGAAACACAATGTTTTTTAGATATTCTTCTTAGATTTTTGTATAGTCACAAACCGTAGTTTTATTTATCTGGTCTTAAACGCGTAGCGGATCTTTTGGTGGTAACGGCTTTGGGCCCGTAACACATAGTCTTTGAGAATGAAAGGGACGAACTCCGGTTCCAAGCAGATGGCTTGATACCGTTTTTCTTCTTTTCCGTTGGCCAAGACTTTGTAAGACGGATAGTTGTCACTATAGACGTTCATCGCCGGATAATCGGTATAAACCCGCAGTTCCCGTCCGCTTTTTTCATCGTAGAGGACCGCAAAGGGGTTATCGTCTTCAAACACTTTGAGATTGACCAAGCGTTCTTTTTCGCCCCGGACATAAGTGTGGTCATACCCAATCCAGGCGTGATCGACGAGCACCGAGTTGTTGAGGTCTTTACCGATTTTCTTAGGCACGGAGAAGTCCAGCGTGCGGTTGACCGGTAAGACGGAATAGCCCACCAATTGTTCGTTCATCGCGACATAACGTTCGGAATCAAGTTTCAAGCGGTGGTCGTGGATCGTATCTTTGAAATCGCCGCTGAGATTGAAGTAGCTGTGGTTGGTGATGTTGAGCAAAGTATCTTGGTTTGAAATGGCATCGTAGCTGACATGAAGGTCGTTATTCATGCGGAAGAAGGTATAAGTCACCATCAGTTTGACTCGTCCGGGGAAACCGCCTTCTCCATTCGGAGAAATGTATTTGAAGACCACCCGTGTGTATAACGGGAAGCGGAAGACCGACATTTTGAAGTTTTGGTTATGGAAACCGTTGTCACCGGCGTGGAGGTTATTGTCGTTATCGTTGACTTGGAGACGGTAGGTGGTGCCGTTGAGTTCGAATTTGGCGCCGCCGATACGGCCGGAAGTACGTCCGATGGTCTTGCCGAAATATTGATTGGTCTTTAGAAATTCGGATGGATTTTGGTATTCCAAAAGCACTTTTTCGCTTTTTCCGGTGCGATCGGGAACGCAAATCTGGTAAATGGAGGCGCCCCAAGTGCATAACGAAACGCTCATCCCGCGTTCATTGGTCAGGGTGATTTTTTTGATGCTCGGATCGTCACCGAGCGTTTCAATTGTCGTTTTCATCCGAAATGCCATCGTTTTTTCCCCAGACAAATCTTACCATAAACCAGAAAAAGTGACGAAAAAATTTTCGATATTTTTTTGTCTCAAATTTGTGTTTTTTCTATATGCCATCGAACCTTTTGTCTTTCGGCGAAACTTAACTTCTTAAATGTAAGCGGTTAACTTTTGCTACTTTTCGCTCTGAATCGAAAAAAAGTTAAGCCATTTTAAGTGCGATGGCGGGTGCATTTAAGCGTTTACGTCCGCTTTTCGCGGTTTAATTTTATCACTTGTATGATTTTTGTTGACTATTTTCTTACGAAACCTCGATAATTAATGCGTAAAGAAAGGAGTTTACAATTATGAATAAAATTACCATTCGCGACGTCGCCGCCCATGCCAAAGTCTCTACGGCCACCGTCTCCTATGTGTTAAATGGTCGTACCGACCAAAAAATATCCGAGCCCACTAAGAAACGCGTCATGGAGGCCGTCCGCGAATTGAAATATCAACCCGATATTTTGGCCGCTCACTTGGCTCGTCAATCGACGACCCGGATTATCGGTCTTTATTACAGTTCCCGTGAAGCCAGTTCGTTCCGTATTTCCCGCCGTATCCGCATCATCGAGCAACTGAGCTCAGCGTTGATGGGATTCGGTTATTCTGTGTTGCTCTTGAACGCCCGCACCGAAGATAACCTCAACTTACCGGCGTGCGTGGTGGCCATCGACGTCACCCAAGAAGTGTATGACCGCATCAAACAAAAGATTTATGTCCCGACCATTTTATTGGATTCCTTCGTGGATGATCCCGAACCTTATCAAGTGTATGCCGACTATGAGGATACCTTTAATACGCTTCGTAAGAAGATGTTCCCGGATGTGCCGTTCTTCCTTGCCATGGCCGAAACCCACAACCTCCGTTACCAAGAATTCTTGGCGCGTACCTTCCCCAGAGAAGATGTCTACTTCTACGATAACAACGAAGGATTCCACAAATTCTTGGAAAACCACAAGAACCACTATGGCATCATCATCGGCCAAGAATTAGCCAACCTGCAATACGATTTGGGCTATAGCCAACGCACCTTCACGATTACTACGATGAGAGCCCGTCTGGACGGACAGTTCAACACCGTCATCTACCGCGATGTGAATACTTATACGCGCATCATCGGTGAGACCATTGAAAAGGCCCTCTTCAAAGAAGAAGGCCCGGAAAGCAAACTGATTCCGATTAAATAAGTTACTGAATCACTTCGTAGATTTTAATAAAGTCTGACAAGTCGAACAAACGGGGTACCGGGTATAACGGGACCCCTTCTTTTTGGGCCCGTTTTGCCAGAAGCGGAATATCTTCTTTCTTAATCACGCCGACAAACTTTTCGGGAATGCCCATTTTAGCGTTCATTTCACGGATCCAAGCGATGAAAGCTTTGCTTTTCACTTCAGGCGAATCTTTGAACGAGCCAAGACCGATGACATCGGCCAGTTTCGCTAATTTCTTTTCGGCATTCTTTCCGAACGCCTCAAGGACATAAGGAAGAATCACGGCGTTCGCTAATCCGTGGGGGACACCATACATCCCACCTAACGTATGGGCGACAGCGTGCACATAACCGACATACGCCCGGGTGAAAGCCACACCGGCATCGTAAGCGGCGATTTGCATGGCTTCGCGGGCTTTGAGATTTTCCGGATGTTCGTAAGCTTCAAATAAGTTTTTATGGATGAGTTTCACCGCATGAAGGGCTTTCTTTTTGGTTTTCCGGGTATTGGCGTGTCCGATGTAGGCTTCCACGGCATGGGTTAACGCATCCATACCCGTAGTGGACGTAATGTGTTTGGGAAGTTTTAAAGTTAACGTCGGATCGAGCACGGCGATGGCCGGAATTAAATGCGGATCATTGAGCGCAAACTTTTCATGCGTTTTGGCATCGGTAATGACCGCGGCAAGCGTGGTTTCCGAACCGGTTCCGGCAGTCGTAGGAATCGCTACGAGCAGCGGAAGTTTTTTACCGACTTTGAGTAATCCGCGCATTTGCGGAATCGATTTATGCGGACGGGCGACACGGGCACCGACGCCTTTGGCGCAGTCCATCGGCGAACCTCCGCCGACGGCGATGATGGCTTGGCAGCCGACCTCGTGATACACCTTGAGCGCGGCTTCGATATTATCAATCGTGGGATTGGCGACCGTATCGTAATAGACACGACCGGTCATATCTTTCTTTTCTAAGGCATCGACGATGCTGTTGACCATGCCGAGTTTCCAGAGTCCGGGGTCGGTGACGACCAAGACTTTGGTAATGCCTTTTTGATGCAGGCGTTCGGCGAGCCGCTCAAGGGCGTTTTCTCCGGCGATCCGTTCGGGTTCTCCGAAGTCAAGGAAGAAGGTGGCCACATACATGATGCTTTGAAAACTGCGGACGTAGAGTTTCTTAAAGAAGTTCATGGTTAATCCTCCCGGGGCGTTTGGACGATCAGGTCATCGATTCCGGCGGTTGCTTGATACCCGTCAAGATTGGCGTAGCTGTGGAGTTTTAAGACGAAGTAGTGAACGTCTTCGGCATTTAGGAAGGTTTCACAATAGGTCGTATCCGCCTTGGGATCGTAGAGGCTATGAGAATCCAACAAAACGCCGCTTTCGTCGTAGGCATTCAACGTAAACGTCGGTTCACTTTCATTGTACGGCTCGGGTTGGGCGACATTCAAGACGGCAACGCGAAAGGAAACGCGATACGAGGGGTGACTTTCGAGGTCGGGCGTGCGAAGCGTTTGCCCGAGGTTGTCGTAAAGAAGATACCCGCTATGTCCGTCGTAATGAAGGGTGGCGTCGCTTTGAAAGCCCGAGGGCAAGGAAGCGTCATTGAATGACGCCGTTAAGAAATCTTCGTAGATGATGGTCGTTTTTTTAAGACGCGTGTCTAAGAAGAGGACAAGCAAAAGGAGGGTGAGGAGGGCAAAAACGCCGAAAACCACAAAAGTCTTCTTGGAGGACGATGGTTCATTCTTTTTTACTTTCTTTGAAAGTAAGGCATTGGACTTATCGGGCATTCGGACAATTTCCTATCGGCGGTGCATTTTTAAAGATAGGACTAATATGAGACAATTGTAACCTAAATGTGGGTTATGATGTTAGCGTATCCGGTTTTTTGAGGAAAAACCCTCATTTTATTGTGATATAGTAATGGTAATTAGGAGGTCCATTTCATGCCACCCAGATTCTCAAAACGCCTCGTACGCGCCCTTAAGTTGTGCTATTTCTTCGCACCCTATGAGCACGATTCCGCAACCACCGTCTCGTATTTTGAAGAAGCCTTGCAAATAGCTTCGTTCCTTCATACCGAAGAAGAAATCATTACTGCGTTGATGCGTCGGACCTTCTCGGCCACCAAGCTCAACGGCAGCGACCTCAAAGCCTTTGGTTTCTCGCCGGCCATCATTTCGGCGGTCCGCGTTTTGGACAAACCGTTCATGGCGATGACCTTAGCCGATGGCAAAGAAATTTTGAACAATCCGTTGGCTGAACGCGTTTTCTTGGCCACGGTCAAAGTCCATCGCAACATCAAACACCCGTCCGTCGTGACCCCAAACTACATTGAACAATGCGGTGTGTTCTGCGACGTCGGCGAAATGGTCAAAGGTCACCTCGAACAA
>CAZKHP010000066.1:0-5572 GCA_964552695.1 uncultured Staphylococcaceae bacterium
CCGTCGGCGGTTGGGTCGTCACCCGCGGTGCCGGACAAAACAGCACCTATTACGGGAAAATCGAAGACATCGTGACCGAACAAAAATATGCGACGCCGATCGGTAACATCGTGACCTCGCGTTATCCCCGCGAAGCGACAGGACCGTCGTTAAACCACATCATGATGGGTTCCGAAGGAGCCTTTGGTGTTTTGACCGATGTGACCTTACGCGTCTTCCGGTTAACCAAAGAAAACCGTAAGATGTTCTCCTATATGTTCAAAACTTGGCAAGACGGCATGGACGCCACGCGCGAAATGATGCAATGCGAAGCCGGTTTTGCCAGCGTGTTCCGTCTTTCCGATGCCGAAGAAACGGATGTCATGATGCGTCTTTATGGTGTGGATGAAAGCCCGTTAGCGAAGATCTTCTCTTTAAAAGGCTTTTTACCCATGAAACGCAGTTTATTCTTAGGCTGGAGCGAAGGCGAAAAAGGCTTCAGTAAAAATGTGGCCAAGAATATCCACCGCATTGCCAAAAAACATGGCGGTATGAGCCTCACCGGAATCGTCACCAAATCGTGGGAAAAAGGTCGTTTCACCGATCCGTATTTGCGTGATTCAATGCAGGATTTCGGGATTGTCACGGATACGCTGGAATGCACCGTGATGTGGTCCAATATGGAAGAAGTCCATCAAAAGGTGCGGGAATATTGCCACAGCCGTCCCGACACGATCGTCACGACCCACTTGTCACACGCTTATCCGCAAGGGGCCAACCTTTACTTTATTTTCTTTGCCAAGATGAATACGCTGGACGATTATTTGTCTTATCACAAAGGCATTCTCGATGCGATTCAAAAGTCGGGAGCGACGATGAGTCACCACCACGGCATCGGCAAAATGTTCGGGCCTTGGCTGGAAGGACAAATGGGACGCCTTGAATACTCGACCCTCAAGACCTTGAAACAACACTTCGACCCGGACAACATCATGAATCCGGGAGGCACCTTGGGTCTTGATCTTCCCGATGACAAAAAGCGTTTTCTCAAATAGAATAGAGGGAACAAGGAAGTAATTGCCTATGAAAATCGTTTTGGCCACCAATAACCCCCACAAACTCAGCGAGATGCGCGCCCTGTTTGCCTCCACCTCCGTCGAATTATTGAGCATGAGTGACGTGGGTATCAAAAAAGATGTCGTCGAAAACGGAAAAACGTTTTCCGAAAATGCCCTTATCAAAGCCGAAGCCATCGCCCAACTGACCTCCTTACCGGTCATGGCGGACGACTCCGGTCTCCAAGTCAAAGCGCTTGGCGACTTTCCGGGGATCTACTCGGCACGGTTCATGGAAGGCCACTCCTACTTTGAAAAGAATTTGGAAATCATCCGCATGCTCCAACCGCATTCGGACCGAAGTGCGCAGTTCACGTGCGTCATCGCTTTATGTAACCTAGCGCCCAGGCCGCTGGTCTTCACCGGGATTGCCAAAGGGAGCATCGACAGCGAACCTCGGGGCAGCCACGGCTTTGGTTATGATCCCATCTTCATCAGCGACGAACTTCAGCAAAGCTTCGGACTGGCTCTCGAAGACGAGAAAAATAAAGTCAGCCACCGCTCGAAGGCAGCCGCTCAAGTCATCGATTATCTAAAACTCAAAAAATTGATCTAAAAAAATCGGCTCACGCGAGCCGATTTTCTTTTGTTGGTTGACTTATTTCTTAACGTTGTAGAAGGCTTTGTTTCCGGGGAATTGAGCTTGTTCGCCAAGTTCGTCTTCGATACGGATCAATTGGTTGTACTTCGCGATACGGTCGGTTCTGGACATCGAGCCGGTCTTGATTTGTCCGGCGTTGAGGGCCACGGCCAAGTCGGCGATGGTCGTATCTTCGGTTTCACCGCTACGATGGCTGACGACGGTCGTGTAACCGGCGCGCATGGCCATTTCCATGGCATCCAAGGTTTCGGTTAAGGTACCGATTTGGTTGAGTTTGATGAGAATCGAGTTGGCAATGCCTTTTTCGATGCCTTCGGCAAGAATCGAGGGGTTGGTGACGAAGATATCATCGCCGACCAATTGGATTTTGCCACCGAGGCGTTTGGTGAGTTTTTTCCATCCGTCCCAGTCGCGTTCGCCTAAACCATCTTCGATGGAGATGATCGGGAAACGTTTGACCAAGTCTTCGTACCAAGCGATCATTTCTTCGGTCGTTTTGGTTCCTTGACCGGATTTCTTCAGTTCATAGACTTTGGTTTCGGTGTTGTAGAATTCGCTAGCAGCTACGTCCATCGCGATGGCGATATCCTTTCCCGGGACATAGCCGGCTTTCTTGATGGCTTCGACGATGACTTCGAGCGGTTGTTCGTTGCTGGCGAGCGACGGAGCGAATCCGCCTTCATCGCCGACGGCCGTCACGGCGCCCATTCCTTTAAGGACTTTCTTCAAATTATGGAAGGTTTCAGCGCCCATACGGATGGCTTCTTTCAGTGAAGAGGCACCGATCGGCATGATCATGTATTCTTGGAAATCGACTGAGGAGTCGGCGTGTTGTCCGCCGTTGAGGACGTTCATCATCGGGACAGGCAACTTTTTGGCATTGACGCCACCGATATAACGGTAGAGCGGGACGCCGAGTAAATCAGCAGCCGCGCGAGCGACGGCTAACGAGACGCCGAGCATAGCGTTGGCACCGAGTTTGGATTTGAACGGGGTTCCATCGAGTTCGAGCAGTTTGCTGTCGATTTCGACTTGTTGGGTGACATCCATTCCGATCAATTCGGGAGCGATGATGTCATTGACATTGCTGACGGCTTTCAAGACGCCTTTGCCTAAGAAACGTTTCTTGTCATCATCACGGAGTTCGAGCGCTTCGCGTTCGCCGGTGGAAGCACCGCTGGGGACAATGGCACGGCCAAAGGCACCGGATTCAGTCACGACTTCGACTTCGACGGTCGGATTACCACGTGAATCGATGACTTCACGGGCATAGACATCTACGATATACGGCATATTCAATCCTCCTTGTGGATTTTCTTTACGAGAATATCATATAACAAAACGGGACTTAATAAACCAAAAACGGCCATAAAAGAATTTATTCTTTTGGTAAAGCGCTTTTATAGGGCTAAAAATTCAAGAAAAAGATTTTAGCGCTCTATGCTTGACAGTGCCAAAATGTATGCTACAATAAAGTTGGCACTCGGGTTATATGAGTGCTAAAAGGAGTGAATGAATATGGTATTATTTCCTACGAAAAAAGCAGAAGTCAGTTTGCCTGAAGAACATTTCTTGGAAGATTGGTTCGATTGGCCTTTCTTAAATGAAAATCGGCCCCACCTGATGAGAACGGATATTAAAGAGAGCGACACCGGCTACATTCTCGATATTGATTTACCGGGATTCGAAAAATCCGATCTCAGCCTCAATCTTGATAACGGTTATCTGACCGTCACCGCCAAGCACGAGAAAGAGACCGATGAGAAGGATAAGAAAGGTCGCTACATCCGTCACGAACGTCTCTCCGGAACGATGACCCGCAGCTACTATGTGGGTGACGTCAAGGAAGAGACCATCAAAGCCGCTTACGAAAAAGGCGTTCTCACCATCACCTTCCCCAAAGAAAGACCCGAAGAAAAGAACAAAAAGTTCATTGCCATCGAATAGGGCAAACAAAAACACGCATCGTTAGGTGCGTGTTTTTTCTTTTTTGATCGTTATTTTTTGGCGGGAGCTTTATGTAAGGCAATCACATCGGCAAACATTTTTTCCATCAGGTCAATGCTGCCTTCGATGGCAAATTGTTTCGAGTATTCCAGATACTTTTGGGACGCTTGTTTCTTCTCTTCGGGATGTTCTATCCAATAGTCGATTTTGCGGGCCAAATCTTTGGGGTCTTTGTGATTGAACAAATGTTCGGGGCCCAAGGCAAACGAATTGGTAGCGGAGGCGGGCGAATCCGAGATGACGGGGACCATGCCACAGGTGATAGCTTCCAAACAACTGATGGCTTCGATTTCGGCGTCGCTGGGATGGACATAAAGATCACAGTAATTCAGAATCGGAACGAGTTCTTGTTTGGGGTGGAAACCCATGATTGGAGCGTTGGTCAGGCACTTGGCCCGGTTTTTGATTTTTTCTTCTAAAGGGCCTTCGCCGCAGAAGACGAGTTGGATGTCTTTTTCGTGTTTGGAGTACTTCACCGCATCCACGAGTAAGTCGTGGCGTTTTTCACGGGCAAAGCGTCCGACAAAGAGAATCAGGTATTTGTTTTCCAGTCCGGCGGGTTTGGGGGTAGGAACTTGTTTGAACATCGGATCCACGCCATTGCTGATGACGTATTTCTTGGCATGAAATTTTTGTTTGGAAATGATGACCGAGATGGTTCGGCTTGGGCAATGGATGGCGTCCACTTTCTTATACAGGACATGACGAAGGTATTTGTAGACCAAATTGTTGGCCCAACGGGCGTTTTTGAGACCGACGTGGGCGGTCACGTTTTCGGCTTGGGTATGGAAACCCGCGGTGACCGGCAGGTGGCGTTCCTTACAAATCTTGATCGCGGCTTGCCCTAAGGAGAACGGTAGCATGATGTGCACGATATCCGCGCCTTCGATGGCTTTGAGGATGACCGGTTTGTTGGCTTTGGCAAGTGAAACCCCGTTTTTGGCGACATATTTGTTGAAAACACCAAAATTGTAGGTACCGACTTGATAATACCCGGGTTCTTTGATCGGGCTAGGCGAAACGACGCGGACTTCATGGCCGCGGGCTTTTAAGTTATCGATGAGCCGTTTGGAGGTAATGGTCGTGCCATTATTTTCCTCGCCCAGCACATCGCAAATGATGGTAATGATCATAAAGGAACCCCTCGGTCGACTAAAGTCGAGCCACGTCCAATATACTCATTAACCAACACTTTGTCAATTTTTGTCGGTTTTCGTTTTAAAACAATCCTGTGAATTTGTCGAAAAAGTTTATTTAACGGGAAGACCGCAGCGGCCGCGTAACCCACCTTCGTGTTCGGCTTCTTTATCGAGGACACGGTAGAGGCGATATCCGCCCGCCAAGTGGGCGCAATCAAAGCCATGGGCGGTTAAAATACGGCAGGCTAAATAGCTTCGGAAGCCGCTTTGGCAGTTCACATAAATTTTTTTGGTTTTATCCAGTTCGTCAAGATGGTCGCGAAGGTCATCCACCGGGATGTTAATGGCGTTTTCAAGGTGGCCGCGTTTAAATTCGGAAGGCGTCCGGACATCGAGGAAAGTTACGCTTCCGTCGAGCGGGAGTTGACAAATATTTTCGATATAGAATTGCTTGATCGTACCGTTCATGACGTTTTCCGCCATATAACCGGTCATATTGACCGGATCTTTGGCCGTGGAGAAAGGCGGAGCGTAGGCCAATTCAAGGTCAACCAAATCATGGACAGTCAATCCTGAACGGATTGCCGTCGAAATCACATCGATGCGTTTATCGACCCCGGCAAAACCGACGATCTGGGCGCCATAGATTTTGCCGCTCTTGGGATCGAAAATCAACTTGATGGTCATATTCGTACCACCAGGATAATAACCGGCTTGGTTGCCATCGAAAT
>CAZKHP010000067.1:0-4015 GCA_964552695.1 uncultured Staphylococcaceae bacterium
GTTTTTTCAATCGGTTGAAGGCCCTTTTCGACAAGGGTCAAAGGCTTCGATCAATCCCCGTAATCCGAGCCCCGGTTTTTGTCTTGAACGTAAACGCGAAGACGGTCGGTGATATCGGTGATTTCCAAAAGAATAAAGCCCTCAGCTTTGGTTAACGGGCTTTCAAACTCGGCGGTAAAAATAACTTTCTTATTTTTCCGGACGGCTTTCTCCATTTCCAAAATGATGGAAGGATACGCGTCGGGAAGCCGTGCTTTCAAACCCATGAGCTGGGTATAGAAGGCCGGTTCGACATAAAAAGAACTCCCGTCCTCATATTCAAAAAAGGCACTAAAGGGGTTCTTAGGATCGCGGGTTGTTTTCAAGTTCATCCATTCTTCGTAGCGCATGTCATTCACCTTTACTAATGATAAACTATAGAGTATGCTAAATCAAAAGAAAGGAGGTTTCTATGGAAAAACAAGATATTAAAGTAGTTTTTACCGATATCGACGGGACGTTATACTCGCATACAAGCAAATCCGTTCCCAAAAGCGCGGTCGCCGCATTCAAGGCCTTACAGAAAAAAGGCATTAAAGTATTTCTCTGCTCCGGACGTAATCAATATTTGATTGGAAAATCCGGCGTATTGAACTATGTGACACCCGATGGTCTGGTCACCATGAATGGCGCCAACGTCATCATTGACGGCAACATCATTTATCGTTATCCGCTGCCGGAAACGGAAGTCGACATGCTCATCAAATTCTCGAAACGTTTGAAATTCGGTCTTACTTTAATCGAAGAAAAAGAAGGTCACATCAATTATGTGGATGATCGGGTCATTCTCGCTCACGAGAAATACGGAACGCGATTCCCGCAGCCACGCTTCTACCCAGATCATTATGATCGCACCGTGTACCAAGCCATTGCTTTCTGCGATGCTCTCGACGAATCGTTATTCCTGCCCCACTTACAGTTATGTAAGAGTGCGCGCTGGGATGAATACGCCGTTGACATCATGCCGAAAGATTCCGATAAAGCCAAAGGCATTTTGGCCGTCTGTGAATACTATGGTTGGGGTCCCGAGAACGTCATGTGTTTGGGAGACGCCCTGAATGATGTGGAAATGTTAAGCATTGCCGGCATCGCCGTCGCCATGGGAAACGGACGAAGTGAAGCGAAAGCCATTTCGGACTTCGTGACCGATGACATCGACAACGATGGTTGGGCAAAAGCCATGAAACATTTCGGGCTCATCGATTAAACGTAAGTGCAACGCCGTTGCACTTTTTTTATGGTTTTTTTTAGGCATAAGCATAATATATTAGTGTGCGCCTATGCGCGTAGGAGGTTCGTTTCATGATTCAAATTAACGGTGTGACCAAGAATTACGGCAAGGAATTCAAGGCCGTCGATAACATCACCCTCGAGATCAAAGATGGCGAAATCTTTGGCTTTTTGGGACCTAACGGTGCCGGTAAGACCACCACGCTGAAAATGATTACCGGGGTGACGACGTTGACCTCGGGAGATATCCTCATCAACGGAAAATCCATCAAAACAGACGATCTGGGAGCCAAACGCGAGTTCGGCTTTGTCCCGGACTCTCCGGATGTTTTGCTCCGTCTCAAGGGCTATGAATACCTGAATTTCATCGCTTCCATCTATGGCGTCCCCACCGAAAAAAGAAGTGCGAAGATTCACGAATTGGCGGAACGTTTCGAAATGCTCGAAGCCCTCAATGACCGCTTACAAAACTATTCTCATGGTATGCGTCAAAAGATTCTCATCATCGGTGTCTTGCTTCACGATCCCGCGGTGTGGATTCTTGACGAACCGCTCACCGGCTTAGACCCGAAGTCTTCCTTTACTTTGAAAGAAATGATGAGAGAACACGCCCGCAGCGGAAAAACGGTCTTCTTTTCCACGCACGTGCTCGAAGTCGCCGAAAAATTGTGCGATCGGATTGCCATCATCAATCACGGCAAAATCATTTTTGTCGGAACAATGGATGAGTTGAAGAAACACTCGGAAGGCAACCAATCCCTCGAAACCTTGTTCTTGGAGTTGACGGACCATGAATAGAATGTTTCTTGTTGCCAAAACCATGTACAAAAACTCAGGCGATATCCTGAGTTCGATGTCGATGGGCAAAAACAAAGGCAAACGTGAAGCGGTGACAAGCCCTTCCAAACGGGCGGGCACGCTGCTTCTGGTTTTGTTCATCTTCGGTTCGCTTTTCTATTCGATGTTCACCACCGGATCGACCTTTTTTGGCTTAGCCCAACAAGCCGGCGTGATGAGCGAGATGCTGACCATTTTCATCCCGGTGATTTTGTTGATGATCGGGATGTTTACGCTGACGTTGGTGACCTCGTTCTTTTTCCTGTCCACCGATACCAACGTGTATTTGCCCTTACCGATCAAACCTGAAGAAATTTTCTTTGGCCGTCTGATTGTTTCTTCGATCAACGCTTTCTTAATCGAAATTGTGATGGTTGTTCCGATGTTGGTCGCCTACGACGTCATCGTCGGTCCCAGCGCGCTCCTCATCCTCAATCAAATCTTGTTTGTCGTGGCGTTGCCGTTTATTCCCCTTTCCATTACCTTCTTGGTGGCTCTTGCCATCGGCCGTATCTTCAATGTCGCCAAACACAAAGAAGCATTCTCGATCATCATGTCGAGCTTCGCCATCTTGGTGATTTTGGCCATTGAACTCGGTTTCTCCTCGGTCGCCGTGGAAACCACCACGCCTGATTACTTAGTCATTTTTGCGGACTCCATCCGGGGAACCGCCAGCCAACTCGCTTTCCTTGAATTCTTCACCAGCATTCCCCGCACCGGTTTAACCGATAGTTCGTATGTGGGAACGCTCAATATGCTCCTCTTCGTGTTGATTTCCGTAGCCCTTGTGGCGCTTTCGGTCGTCATCAGTAAAGGCTTCTATATGAAGACCTTGATCGGTAACGAAGACCGCGGTTCCAAACGCAAAAAAGCGGATGTCGGAAAAGGCTTGAAGTCCGAAACCAAAACGACCCGTCCCTACATCAACCTCGTCCGTTCCGAATGGCGTGGCATCGTCCGTTCGCCAACCTATATTTTTAACTTACTGATGCCCCCGGTGTTGGTTATCGTGATCATGAGTTTTTCCTTATACGGCTCGTTAAGCGCCGCGGGTGAAGAAGGACAAAACCTTCTGGCCCAATTGGCACCGATGCTTCAAGGTGCGTTCTCGTTTTATGAAGGCTCCACCGTGTTCTTTGCCGGAGCGGCCGTCATGTTCATCGCCTCGATGACGATGATCTCGTCCACCGCTGTTTCCCGTGAAGGGAAAAATGCGTTCTTGATCAAGACCTGGCCCTTAAGCCCGGTGACTCAAATGCGTGCTAAAATCACGATTGGAACGTTGATTACCGCCGTTTTGCTTTTGCTCGCCTTCGTGGCTCTCGGCATCATCGCCCAAATCAATCCGATTTACTTGTTGCTGAGCTTTATTCCTCTGATTATTCTTCTTGTCGTTGCCAACTACGTCATGCTCTTGGTGGATGCCGCTCATCCGTTCTTGGATTGGGAAAACGAAACCGCGGCCGTCAAACAAAACAAAAACGGTCTGTGGGGTATGCTCATTTGTTGGGGCATCGGGATTGTTTTTGGTGGTTTGGGCGCCTTAAGTTTATTTGCCCGCATCAACGCCATTTGGTCCTTCTTGATCGTCACCGCTACAGCTGTGGCCATCCTCCTCTTGATCGAAGGTTCCATTAAGAAAAAAGGACCCGCCGTTTTCAAGGGGATCCAATAGTTATTTGTGATACGTTTCGTGGCGGTTGATTTTAAACGCCCGATAGATTTGTTCGAGTAGAATCACACGCGTCATTTGATGGGTGAAGGTCAGGCGAGAGAGCGTCCAACGCTCATTCGCCTTTTTCTTTACTTCGTCACTGAGGCCGAGGGACCCACCGATGAGGAACGTGACGGTGGAATTGCCTTGGACGAACCATTCTTCCAGACGCGCCGCCAGTTGCGGGCTATCGTA
>CAZKHP010000067.1:4115-5559 GCA_964552695.1 uncultured Staphylococcaceae bacterium
GCCACCACTTTGATTTTCACGGTCAGTCCTCGAAATTCCCGCCGACGACGAGTTGATGCTGCGAAGCGGCGTGGATATTGATGCGGTCGATATCGATCAGACGTTTACGGAAAATACGGAAATAGGCGGCTAACGCCACTTCGGGAGTATTGGCTTCTTCACTGAGGTGGGCCAAGACGACTTCGCGGGTGTTTTCACCGACCATTTCGGAAACATACATCGCAGAATCTTCATTGGATAAATGGCCGTAATCACCCAAAATCCGTTGAATGAGATCGTAAGGGCGGTTGGTCTTGAGCAACATTTTAATGTTGTGGTTGCTTTCGACGATGTAATATTGGGCGTTTTTCATATACGTCAAGTTGCGTTCGCTGATATAACCGGTGTCGGTCATATACACCAGTTTTTCGTTTTTCTTTTCAAACACGAAACCCACCGGGTTGACCGCATCGTGGCTGGTAGGAAGAACCGTCACTTTAAATCCTTCGATGTCGTAGGTGGTGTAAACCTTCAGTTCATGTTCAGGAAGTGTTTCGCAGGTGCCTTTGGCGGCATAGCGTTGCTCGAGCGAAAAGAAATCTTTGCCCGCTAAATGATCGCTATGATCATGCGTAAAAAGAACGGCGCGTATGTCTTCGAAACGATACGGCGTCGAGGATAATCCGTCTTTGAGTTTTTTTAAGGTAATGCCCATGTCGATGAGCAAAACAGAATCGTGGTCCGCCACTAAAGTGGCATTCCCTTTGGAACCGCTGGCGATAATATAGAATTTCATGGCTTAATCTTCGATATCTTGGACGCCGCCCATTTTCATTGCGGCTAAGCGGCTTTCATATTCGGCGGTCGGGTTATCAAACCGTCCGTAACCTTTGAAGAACAAAAGCGGGACGACGCCGGTTTTACCATTCCGGTTTTTGGCGACCATGAGTTCGACGAGCGAAGCGTCTTTGACGCCGGTGGATTCGTCGAGTTTGCGTTGCGCTTCACGTTGTTCGGCTTCGCGCTTCTCTTCTTCGGGGCTCTTGCGGCGGGCACCCCCACCGACTTGTTGACCCATTTGTTCGTAGTAGTCTTTGCGGTACATCAAGAACACTTGGTCGGCGTCTTGTTCGATGGAGCCGGATTCACGAAGGTCGCTGAGCATCGGGCGTTTGCCTTCGCGTTTATCGACTTCACGGGAAAGTTGGCAAATGACCAAAATGGGCACAAGCAGTTCACGGGCCAATTCTTTTAATTCACGGGAGATTTCGCTGACTTCGATTTGGCGGGATTCCACGCGTTTGTTGCCGGTGGTAATCAAACCGATGTAGTCGATGACGATCAAACCCAAGTCCGGGTTGGCGGATTTGAGTTTTCGGGATTTGGCGATGATATCGAACAATTTAATACCGGGAGTGTCGTCAATATAGAGTTTGGTATCGCCGACTTCTTTTAAGGCTTGGGC
>CAZKHP010000068.1:0-5518 GCA_964552695.1 uncultured Staphylococcaceae bacterium
TTGGCCAAATAGGTCGAAAATTTATTTTTCATAACTCTACCTCTAGAAGCATTGTATAACTTTCTTTTTTATTTACATAGCAACAATTAGTTGCATTTTGCCGATTTCTCTTGTTGTTTCTCCTTTTTCTATGAAAAAAGAGACCTTGGGATCCACCGTCAAGAGGATGAAAGGACTTTCACGTCAAAAAGTGAAAAAAATTGACCCAAATTGAAAAAAATGCGTCCGAAACGATGATGAAGTGCTATGCTATTTATGAAACATGACGATTTCGTCAGGTTTGTCGTTTTTACCAGTGTCCGTAGATCTAATAAAGGAGGAAAAATTTATGGAATTACGACTTGGAACAAAAGCGTCGCTGAGCAAAACGGTGACGGACAAGGATGTCCGGATGTTCGCCGAAGTATCGCTCGATTATAATCCCCTTCACCTGGATGAGGAGGTCGCCAAGAAGAGTATTTTTGGCCGCCGGATCGCACATGGCGATATCTCGCTGGGTCTTATCTCCGCGGTTTTAGGCAACTACATGCCCGGTCGCGGCACCATTTATTTAGGCCAAGACATCAAGTTCGTGGCCCCCGTTTTCATTGACGACACCATCACCGCCGAAGCGGAAATCGTGGAAATCATTCCCGAGAAAAACCGCTACCGCATCCGCACCGATGTGAAAAATCAAGCCGGCGTTTTGGTGGCGACCGGATTTGCTCTGGTCAAATATCAACCGGCTTAAGGAGAACCATCATGCCCTTAGAAACCAGCAAAGAATTAAGTGCCTATACCAAACTCTTGCGTGAATTCGTCGACCGCGATGTGCGTCCATTAGCGCAAACCCTCGATGAAGAAGAACGCTTCCCGGTCGAGACCATTCCCCTTATGGGGAAAATGGGACTCTTCGGTCTTCCCTTCCCTGTGGAAATCGGAGGCGCTGGAGGCAATTATCCGCTTTACACCTTAGCCATCAGTGAAATTGCCAAAGCCTGTGGCACCACCGCGATTATTTTGTCCGGCAGTGTGTCCTTGTGCATTGCTCCCATCGTCGAATTCGGAACCCCCGAACAAAAAGCCCGCTTCTTGCCGAAACTCTTTTCGGGTGAATGGCTCGGCGCTTTCGGTTTGACCGAACCCAACGCCGGAACCGATGCCGCGGGTCAACAAACCACCGCGGTCAAAGACGGCGATTCTTATATTTTGAACGGTTCGAAAATTTTCATTACCAACGCCGGTTACGCGCATGTCTACATCATCTTTGCGATGACCGACAAATCCTTAGGTACCAAAGGCATCAGCGCGTTCATCGTCGAAAGCGATGCGCCCGGATTCCGTGTCGGTAAGAAAGAAAAGAAAATGGGTATCCGTGGTTCATCCACCTGCGAAATCATTTTTGAAAACTGCCGCATTCCCGCGACCAATCTTCTCGGTGAACTCGGCAAAGGCTTCTCGATTGCCATGAAAACCCTCGATGGCGGACGGATCGGCGTCGCTGCTCAAGCCCTTGGCTTAGCTCAAGGCGCGTTGGAAGAAGCCATCCACTACACCAAAGAACGCAAGCAATTCGGAAAACCGATCAGTGCTTTCCAAAATACCCAATTTCAATTAGCGGATATGGCCACCAAAGTCGAAAGTGCGCGTCTCCTCGTCGAACAAGCCGCCCGCGCCAAAGACTTGAAGTCGCCCGATTTGTCGATGTACGCCGCGATGGCCAAACTCCACGCTGCCGAAGTGGCGATGGAAGTCACCACCAAAGCCGTCCAACTCTTCGGAGGCTATGGTTATACCCGCGATTACCCGGTGGAACGCATGATGCGTGACGCCAAAATTACCGAAATCTATGAAGGCACCAGCGAAGTCCAACGGATGGTCATCGCCGGAGCGCTTTTGAAGTAGGAGGACGTATGAACATTCTTGTGTGTGTCAAACAAGTACCCAATACCGCCGAAATCAAAATCGATCCCATCAAAGGAACGATGATCCGCGTCGGCGTGCCTTCCATCATGAACCCTGATGACAAAGCCGGACTCGAAGCCGCCCTTCGTCTTAAAGACGAGTTCGGGGGCACCATCACCGTCTTATCGATGGGTCCCAACCAAGCCGAAGAAGTGTTGAATGAAGCCTATGCCATGGGTGCCGACCGCTTGATTCTGCTCAGTGATTTCAAGTTCGCCGGATCCGATACCTGGGCCACCGCCCATGCCCTAGCCGCTGCCGCCAAAAAGATACCTTACGACTTAATTATTACCGGACGTCAAGCCATCGATGGCGATACCGCGCAAGTGGGTCCCGAAATGGCGGAGTTCCTCGATTTACCGCAAATCACGTATGTCCGTTCGCTTCACTTTAAGGACGGTCATTTCATCGTTGAACGTAAAGTCGAAGATGCCACCTACCACTTACAAGCGGAAGGTCCCCTTCTTATCACCGTTTTAGCCGAAGGCTATACGCCCCGCTACATGAACGTTGCCCGTTTATTCGCCGCGTACCGTCAATCAAAAGTCGAACTTTGGACCGCCGCCACGATCGATGTCGATCCGTTGACCATCGGTTTGAAGAGTTCCCCCACCAAAGTCTATGAATCGTTCGGCAAGCCGATCAAACCCGCCGGACACGTCTATGAGGTCGATGAAAAAGAAGCCGCCAAGCTCATCGTCGACAAGCTCAAAGAAAACTATTTGTTCTAAAGGAGAATGACCATGAACATCGAAGAATATCGTCATGTCTATGTCATCGTCGAGCAACGCGAAGGCGTCCTCCATCCGGTCAGCTTGCAGCTTTTAGGCAAAGGCCGAGAAATCGCCGATGCCACCGCTTCAAAACTCGTCGCGGTCTTGGTCGGTGAACACGTCCAAAAACTCGCTCAAGAACTAATCTTCCACGGTGCGGATATCGTCTATGTCGGCGAAAGTCCCCTGCTCAAACACTATTTGACCGAAAACTACCTTCAAGCCATCTATCCCGTGCTACGGGATCATAAGCCCAACATCGTTTTGATAGGTGCGACTTCGATCGGCCGTGACTTGGCTCCGCGATTAGCCGCTAAACTCAATACCGGTTTGACCGCCGACTGCACCCGTCTCAGTGTCACTCCCGAAGGCTCGCTTTATATGACGCGTCCCGCGTTTGGAGGCAACCTTATGGCCACCATCATCTGCCCGGACCACCGCCCGCAAATGTCAACCGTCCGTCCCGGCGTGATGCATGTCATGCCGCGCGATGACAAACGCCAAGGCGTCATTGAAGTCCTTCCGCTTGCCTTTGATCAAAGCCGTTTGAAAGTCACGGTCATCGACGTCAAAAAAGAAAAGGTCAACAAGACCAAAATCGAAGATGCCAAAGTGCTCGTATCTGCCGGACGCGGCATCCCCAAAGAAAAATTGGATAGTCTCGAAACGCTCGCACACGAATTAAAAGGTTCCGTGTCGGCGTCACGCGCTGTGGTCGATGCCGGACTCCTCGATGCTTCCCGTCAAGTCGGACAAACCGGAAAAACGGTGCGTCCCGATGTCTACTTCGCCTTAGGTATCTCCGGTGCCATCCAACACGTCGCCGGGATGGAAGAGTCCAAACTCATCATCGCCGTCAACAAAGACAAGACCGCGCCCATCTTCGGTGTGGCTGACCTCGGCTTTGTCGGAGATGCAACGAAAATCGTTCCTGCAATTATTGAAGAAATCCGCCGCCAAAAAGGCCAATAACGAAATGAACCATCCGCCGAGGATGGTTTTTTCTTGGCCCGATGCGTGTTATTTTTTAGACACATTGGCAATTGTGTCGAAATATGGTATATCTTTTTCATCCAGACACCGGGGTTGCGGGTTCAACCCTTAGAAAGCGTGTCTAGGAATTCGCAAAGGAAAGAAGAGTCATGAAAAAGAAAAACCTGGTGATTGCCGCTTCCGTCTTGCTCGTTTCGTTCGTCTTAAGTTTGTTTGTGTTGTATACCCCCACACCGTCGAATGACGCAGCGGGATTCAGTGCCGTTCACGCCGCTTCCTACATCAGCGAGTTGTCGCGTGATCCGCATGCCCTCAGTGATGCACAAGCCCACGAAGAAGTCCGTCTTTATCTAAAAGATAAACTGGAAGAATTCGTCGGCGCTGCGAACGTCGAAGAAATGGATTATACCGCCGAAGAAGTCGGGGACGATTGCGAATATCCGATCCGTAACTTGTTGGCGACGATTCCGGGTACGTCGGAAACCGGCGTATTACTCGTCGCCCACTACGACTCCAGAGGTCATATCGGAAGAGCCGGGGAACTCGGCCGTTCTTATGGCGCTGCCGATGATGGCTACGGTTTGGCCACACTTCTTGAAATTGCCCGTTTATACGGCCAACGCACGCTCGAAAACTCGATTTACATCTTAATGACCGATGGTGAAGAAGTCGGTCTCTATGGGGCCCGTATGGCGGCCCAAGAAACTGCCTTGATGGATAAAGTCGGATTCGTGATTAACGTCGAAGCCCGTGGCGTTCAAGGTGCCGCCTATATGTTTGAAACCAGTGTCAAAAATGACAAAGTCATCGATTTCTACAAGAACGCACAGCTTCCTGTGTCGTATAGCTTAGCCACCGCCGTCTATACCGTCATGCCGAACGTGACCGACTTCACCGAATTTTTGGCGGTCGGAAAACAAGGCGTCAACTTTGCGGTCTTGGATGGTTTGTATTATTACCACACCCCGTTTGATAACTTCACCAACATCAATCTCAGCAGCATCCAACACTATGGCGAGCAGATCGTTCCGCTCGTCGAAGAATTCGTCACGGATGCCCGTTATGCGAACGTCGATTACTTCGTTGGCACGCAAAACCAAGTGTTCTTTAACCTTTTACCCGGTGTCTTTGTTTCGTACACCGAAACCTGGGCGGTCATTCTCAACTTCGTCGCCCTTGCTTTGTTCATTGGTTTATTCGTGTTCTTGATGATCAAAAAGCAAATCAAAGGATTAGGCTTCCTCAAACAAGTCGGATTCTTGTTGGGCGCAATTGTTGTTTCCGTCATAGTCGGCTTATTTGCCAGCAAACTGATGGCGTTCTTAGGTAAAGTTCCTTGGAGCGTCACCTATGTAAGGATGCAAGGCACCGAGTTTCCGACACTCCTTATCATGGCCGGTATGCTCGTCGGCTTTGGCTTCCTCGTTAAAAAGTTCTTGAAGAAAAAAGAAGATAAGGTGAGTCTGATGCTCGCCGGCATCGCAGTCAATCTCTTGTTGGCCACCGCCACCGGATTTATCCTCAGCGGCGCTTCCTTCCTCTTCTTTATTCCTGCGTTTGTCGGGATCGTTTCCTTAATCTTCGATACCTTCTTCAAATGCCCGATTGTTAAACATGTGGCTTTCAGCCAAAACCTGGTTTGGAATACCCTCATTCTGGTTCCGATTCTCTTCTCTTTGTTCTTAGCGTTGACCGTCGGAGGGTTGTTAGCACTCCTGCTGATTCTGACACTCTTCGCGAGTACGATGATTCCTTCGCTGTTGCTCCAACTCGATATCGCCAAATAAAAAAAGAGCCATCCGCCGAAG
>CAZKHP010000069.1:0-5459 GCA_964552695.1 uncultured Staphylococcaceae bacterium
GGAGAGGTTTACAGCAGGCGTCCCTTTTTGGAAAAACGGACTTGTCCCATCACACAAGGATAAGCCGAAAACACAAAAGAACCTCGACAATGAGGTTCTTTTTTCTTTGATGACTTCATGGCGGAATGCCTAATTCGCCTTCTCACGTTTTTTCCTAGAAATCAACTCAAAATACATGAGGGAACTTATTGCGATGATGCTGATCAAAAGCACAAGAGGAAAGGCATCATCGGTGTGAGTGATCCAACCGGCTGAAACGGCGCCTGGGGGAAGCTGACCGTTCTTGAGACAAATGGCGGTCCATTTGGCCACGGCGGTCACGGAATTGATGGCATATGTCCCACCCACATAGTCATCGAGATTGATGCTTGAAAGATAAGTTTTTGAAGCGGAACTCAACCCATCGTAAAGGGAATGCAGAGTTTCCCACGCGGCGACGTATTGGGTACAGGTGTTATAAGCTTCAAGACTGCGTGCAAAGGATCCCGCGGCATCGGCATTAAGATTCGTTTCGCAATACACCATGAATCCCTTGATATACAAAGCATAACCGCTACTTGTCGAAAGATTGATGGTCAAGTGACCCAATAGTGGGGTCAGAACTTCAAAGATGCAAAGGTGGTTGCCATCGTTGCTGGCTGATAAACTCTGCGAACTTCCCATCGAAACACCGCCAATGGTTACGGCAATGGTTCCTGTCCCGCCTACGGCAATCGAGGCTTGAATAGCCACTCTGCGGATTGCGTATTTTCCTTGGTTCGGAGCGTTAAAAACCTCGGAACGGACCCGAACGTTGGTTGTCCCTGCGGAGAACTGCACGCCACGGTTATAAGTGGCATCAAAACCATCGATGGTGCCTCCAGTAACGACGGTATTCCAAAGGACACCCGACAATGTTTTTGAGGTGGATGTCGAAAGATCCGTTTGGGCAATCAGAGAATGTTCATAGGAAGGAGCGGTGATAATCCGAATGGATTGAACGCCAATTCCGTAATAACTCTTTGAAGACGTGTTATTGACGGTAATTTTTATTTGCCCGACACCCTCGCCGATTAACGTTGCTTCGGTCACGGCTTGGCTTTTCGATTCGTTGATAGTAATCGTTCCATAGGTATTGCCAGCGACTGCCAAAACAATCGTTCCGCTCGTCGCGCTTCCCGAAATGGAAGGAACATACCGGACAATCATCATCTCGATATCAAGGAAACTGCTGTTTGTTGTGGCATTGGCCCCATTCGAAGTATCGTTTCGGACTTCAACCCCATAGGCGGAACCATATCCGTAAGGAGCGGGGGTTCCGGCATTCCAGTTCGGGCCGATTGGAACGCCCCAGCTGGCGGAGTTGAAAATGGAAGTCGGTGAAACTTCAAAGTCGGTGGACGTGCATATCGAAACGGAATATACGTAAACATCTGCGGCGGTTCCAGTAGTGGTGTTGCTGACCGCCAATTGGACATTTCCGGTTGCGGCTGTTCCTGTGATGACGGCATTTCTAAGTGTTGTTCCTAACGTTGCATCAACAGTAAAAACCGATCCGAATTGCGTTGTTGCTCCATCAATGGTAGAGATGGTGAAGGATCCCTTTACGGTTGTCGATCCCGTGCAATAACGGACGATTACTTGGGTCACAAAAGAGTGTTTCACAACCGAGGTCGCATCCGACGATGCTGATTTTGCGGTTCCAACCCCACGCCCCGAGACAAACGATCCTCCCGGAGTTCCAACATTCCACGTCGGCCCGCTTTCAATTCCATAGGAAGCGGTGTTGAAAACGGAAGTAAAGGTATCTTGAGTATTGATTAATATGGAATGAATATAAACGCTATTTGCGGAACATGTCACGGTGATTTTCATTTGTCCGCTGGCAATATCGTTGAATGTTGCAGTACGAAGCGTCGTTCCACCGGTGGATGTCACGTTGAAAGAAGAACCAAACTGCGTTCCTCCGACAGATAAGGTGATGGTTCCTGTTCCGGCGGATGCATCGGTTGAGTGTTTGACGACCACTTTCGACAAAGCCGTGTAGCTATTGACGGTGGTCGCATTGGCACCCGTCGAAGTAGTGGTGATTTGAATTCCCTGTCCGGAAGTAAAACCGGTCGCGGAAGGAGTTCCCGCAGTCCAAGTCGGGCCGGACGAAACACCCCAGCC
Organism: uncultured Staphylococcaceae bacterium; assembly: GCA_964552695.1. Classification (GTDB taxonomy): domain Bacteria; phylum Bacillota_I; class Bacilli_A; order RFN20; family CAG-826; genus CALMWE01. The sequence goes on from CAZKHP010000069.1 coordinate 2,152, forward strand.
GACCGTGTTGAAAACGGAAGTAAAATCGGATGTGCTGGCTTCAACGATCTCAGGCTCTTCTTTGCGGGCGACGACCGAGACAACTCCTACGACGAGCATCAAGCCCGCAGCGAGAAACGAATATTTGGCCACTTTTTTGTTGAAATGAAGACTCGTGATCATGAGACGCACCTCCTTCATTTTTTGGAAATAATGGATTGCACGGTGTGGCCCAAACAGTAAAACCAAGGAATTGCATTTATTAATTCCATAGTAGCAAACACACTTTTTTTTGCAAATCGAGCCCCGAAGAAGCCACTTGAAAATTCCTTTTTTGGAAAATCCAAACTCACTAAAAGTATTGAAGAGACCGATTGTTTCAAAAAGCATTCTCGAAGTATGCAGACAAAACAGGGGTTAGGCAGTGTTTAGGAAACATACAACTGTCATAACCCAAGGAGACTTCATTCTATATAAAAACGGAAAACTGTTTTCCGTCGAATCTGCGTTTGAGAAATTGGCGAACGAATGCTATCATTGATAAGAACAATCTTATGAAGCATTTGTAACCAAATGAATCCCGATTTTTAGTAAGATTAGAAACGAAACAAGAAGTGACGAACTCTGCAAAGACAAGTCACATCCGATTATTGACCCGAAAGCAACGGAAAGCCTCTCCGCGAGAGGCTTTTATTCAAAGGAGGGAGGGAAACCATGAAAAAAGTACGTTACATCACCGATGCAGCGATGATCACTGCCGTCATCCTGGCGATATTATTAATCAGCGAATTCACCGGTTTGGAACTTGAAGAAACCTTCTTTTTCCTCATTCCCGCTCCGATAGCGCTTTATGCTTTACTGCATGGTCCGCAAAAGGCAATCATTCCGGCCGTTTCGATCGGTTTGCTTTCTATGTTGATTCATAGCCCGATTCATGGACTCTTATTTATTGTCCCCTCATGTTTTACAGGGGTTTTGTATGGTTTTTTCATTAACAAGCGGTTTCCCGGAACGCTTCGCATTTTGATTTCCATTCTTGGAGCACTTTTGGTCAACGTTCTTACCCTTGTTGTGTTCTCCAATCTTTTGTTCGGATTCACCATCGTTGACGATACCCGCGTTTTGGTTAACGAAGCTCTGCAATTCTTGGAATTTGCCAACCTGAGCACGAATTTCAAATCCATGGCCGAAGCCCTCACAATCGGTCTTATTCCCGCGCTGTTAGGAGTGGTGAGTATTTTAGAGGGCGTTTTAGCCCACAGCGTCACCATCTTTTTGGCCAACCGCATTGCCAAAAACCAAGACATCGGCATTTTCCGTGGTCTGAGGATAGAGTTTCCGCGAATCGTCACCTACTTTTTGCTTCCTATCATTGTTCTAAGCTTTGCTTTCTTGGGAAACTACTTGACGATTTCCGGGACCGCAAAAATTTTCTTGATCATTGGAATGAACATCAGTTTTGCCGCTTTGATTTTCTATGCTTTCGAAGGTTTGACGCTGATTGCGATATATCTAAACAAGAAACGTCTACCTGGTCTTTTCGCTCTCGCCGTTGTGGCCTTTATTGTCTTTTTTCCGGCAATGGCATTTCTTGGCATTCTCGACTCGCTCTTCAAACTGAAAGCACGGGTCTTGCGGCTTTACTAAAAGCCTTGGTCGCATTTATGCGACTTTTTCTTTATGGGGCGACGCAAACATTCTTGAAACAGGCATCGTTTTTTTATGGAAATGATGGCGTTTAATGTATAATTAAACATAAGTCGAGGTGACCTTCATGATTCAAAGCCTTCGTCAAATGCGTCTTCGGATGATTTTACTCATCTCCGTCCAACTTGTACTTATCGTAGCCGTGGCCGTCATTTATTCCTTCGACCTCTTCGGCTTTCGCCAATATATTACCAACGACGCATTGGTCATCGGCATTTCCTTATTGACCGTTGTCGATATCGCTTTCGTGTGGTTTTCCACCCGTCATATTTACCATATTCGCCAAAAAACCGACTTGAAAGCCGCCGAAATCATCGGCTCCGACGTTCAAGAAGCGTATAACTTTGGCATGATCGGTCTAGTCGTCGTCGATGAAAACAACATCGTACTTTGGATAAACGATCTTTTGACCCAACGGCAAATCAGCATTTTGGACTCCAACATTCTTGACTGGCAACCCAAATTGAGAGAATTGTTGGACGGGGACGAAGATAAGACGGTCAAAGTTGAGATTAACAACCGTAACTATGAAGTCAAATACCTGCCTGACGCCTTACTTTACATTTTCAAAGACATTACTGACGCGGAACACTATTACAACGACCTTCAGGCGCAAGCACCGGTCGTGGGTGTCATCATGATTGATAACTACGCCGATGTCAGCATCAACGTCGAAGACAACAACGACGTGGTCTTGAACATCCGCAACAGCATTTTCGAATATGCCAAGCAATTTGGCATTCTGCTTCGCCGTTACCGTAACGATGCTTACTTTGCGCTATGCAACTACGAGTCCTTCAGCAAAATGAAAAATGACGGATTCTCGATTTTGGACCGCGTCCGCGTTCTTGGCAGCAATAACGAAACGCCGTTGACCCTATCCATGGGTTTTGCGCACAACATTCAAGATATCGTCCGCCTCAATGAATTGGCGACCAACACCATCGACATCGCTATGTCGCGTGGTGGTGACCAAGTTGTTGTCAGCCGTTTCGGTGAAGATCTCGCTTTCTATGGCGGTAAAACCGAAGCTCAAGAAAAACGCAACAAAGTCAAGGTTCGTGTCCTTGCCGATACGCTTGTCGGGTTGATGAAAAACTCCTCGAATGTCCTCATCATGGCTCACGCCGACATGGACATGGACGCTTTAGGTTCCTCTTTGGGCGTCAAAGCTATGGCGGACTCCATCGAAAAACCCGCCTTGATCGTCTACGATTCCAAATTGACGGAAAAGAAGACCAAAGGCGCTTTGACCACGATGTTCTCCAAAGAAGAATTGGCCAAAATTACGATTTCACCGCACGATTGCTTAAGCAAATTGAAAGCCAACACCCTTGTTGTGCTTTGCGACGTCCATAAACCGTCCATGACGATGTATCCCAAACTGCTTGAAGAAGCCAACAAAGTCGTCGTCATTGACCACCATCGCCGTGAAGACGAATTCGTCGAATCCCCGGTCTTCTCGTATATGGAACCGAGCGCTTCCTCCGCCTCCGAACTTGTGACCGAACTTATCCACTATTCTTCGAATAACCAAAAAATGGTCGTTCCGCCCAGCTTTGCGACGATCATGCTTTCCGGCATCTTCCTCGACTCCAACTATTTCCGGACCACGACCGCCG
>CAZKHP010000070.1:0-5446 GCA_964552695.1 uncultured Staphylococcaceae bacterium
CCACCGATGAAGCCGGCAAACCAAACACGACGCGTGCCGTCAAAACAAAATTTCGGTGCCCGTGCTCCTAAATCCAACTCCGAATCAGGTTGTGTGATATAAGGACCTTGGAAGGCTTGAGCCATGCCATAGTGGTGGCATCCGTGCAAATAGTGGCGGTTTTGCTGGTGAAAATAATCCGGACATTCATCGGCAAAATTGCCTTCAAAGGGCTTTTGAGGTACCCAATTGGTCAGATCTCTCGAGACATAATGGCCTTGAATCCAATGTTCGTCCCAACTCTTGGGGCCGTTATCGTTTCCGGCGGCATTGGCCAAGAGAATCATATGATAGAGATTTTGCTTCTCGTCGAAGAAAACACAGGGATCTCTGAAATCACGGTAAATACCTGAAGAATAAATGACTCCGTCCGGGATTAAATGCAACGGTGTTTTTGTCCAATGGATCATGTCAGTTGACGTGGCGTGACCGATGCTTTCCCGACCTTCGGGATTGCCCTCTTTCCATCGCGTAAAAAAACAGTGATGAAGACCGTCATGAGTCGTCATATAACTTCCGGTAAAGGCACAATTATCTTCATGATAAATACTGGGCGGCAATTGCGTCCAATGGATAAGGTCAGTGGATACCGCATGTTCGTGATTAATGTCATTATGCCCGCTTCCGTTAAGTAGGTAGAACAAATGATATTGACCCTGATAAAAGTAGGGCATGGCGTCTCCGAAGAAGCGGCCATCGTGGTGCATAAAGTGCAAGGAATATTGGGACATAAGGACCTCCGTGAATAGAAATAGTCTTGAAAAAATGGATGATCGTCGATTGATTTTATTATAGCATGGGCAAAAGTAGACTTTGTCTACTTTTTATGAAAGACGAAAATGACCGATCGAAGTTACTTTCAAATAAACCTTATAGGGAAGTCGTTTTGGTTTGTTCGGCTCATTTCTTTTTGGGCGAACGATATCCATAGATAGAGTCGCAAAAATCAAAAAATGACAACGTTTAGATATTTATAAGAGCGAGTGATATAATAGAATTGTTAAGCCCCAAAGGGGATTTTCCTTTTGGATACGCGGAAAGGTAGAACATGACCAATATCAAAGATGTCGCGATTGCATGTAATGTTTCGATTGCGACGGCGTCACGGGCCCTTCGTGGAATTGGCTACGTGAAAGACAGCAAACGCGAAATGATTTTGGCAAAAGCGCGTGAACTCGGCTATATTGTTGACGCCAACGCCAAATCGTTAAAAGTCGGTAAAACCAGCACCATCGGAATCATTGTTTCGGATATCGGCAACTATTTCTATAACATGGTTCTCGAAAAGATGATCAATGAGTTCAAGAAGTTGGGGTACAACGTCCTGTTGTCCTACAGCTTTGAAAACAGTGAGTATGAACGGGAAAACATCAAGTCGATGCTTTCGTCCAAAGTCGATGCTCTGATCTTTACCCCGATTTCCAATACCAACGCCGACTTGATTACCATCATGGAACAACGCGATATCAAGGTTCTTCAATTGTTCCGTCAAGCCTATCCCAATGTGGATGCCTTATGTGTCGATGATGAACAAGGTGCCTACCTCGCCGCCAAACACTTCTTAAGCAAAGGCAAACGTAAAATCTTACTGCTCTCGGTCAGCCTGGAGTTCACTCCGAACCGTGGCAATGGTTATATCCGTGCGTTCCAAGAAGCCAAAGTCCCGCTTGATCCAACCTTCATTCGTCTGTATCCCTTGGGTCACTCCATCGAACACGAGATTGAAAAAATCATTCTTGACCTTAAGCCTGATGCGATTATCGCCGGAACCAACAACTTCGGTATCGATGCTCTGACGGCGATGAAAAAGCTCCATCAAACCGTTCCTCTGATTGCCTTCGATGACCTTGAATGGTTCAACTTACTGGATGTCTCCACGATTGCCCAACCGCTCGATGAGATTTTCATCAAAACGGTCGACAACATCATGGCCAAGATTTCCGGAACCGTCTCCAACCATGGCGGCAAGCTCATCAGCGTTCATCCCAAACTCATCGAACGCGGTTCCACGCTTAAATAACAAAAAGAAAACTGCCCTCCGCGATGGAAGGCAGTTTTTATTTGGAATGAGGAGTTTAGGCAACGACGACGTTGGAGCCTTTGAAGTAGTCGACAGTGATGAAGGATCCGACGGAAGCGCCCATACCATGTTTGGCGTTGGCGTTTAATGTGGAGCGGGAGAGACCGGCGATTTCAATGACTTTGACATCATTGACGGAGACGGTGACTAACGCGTTACCGTTGGTGTCGGCCACGGAACGGAACTTGAAGATGTAATCGGTGTTCGGGACGATGGAGAGACTACCATCGGTGATTTGTCCACCTTTAGCGGTGTCATCGTGTTGAGCAATCAAACCGCCGCCGGCTTGATAAATTTGAACGCCTTGCCATCCGTTGGCATTGTTCTTCGCGGAGAATTGAACATCGTAGCAACCATCATAGCAGGTACGGATTGCAAAGACGGAGGTATCGTTGGTGGAAGCGCCAAAACGGACTTTGGCTTCGATTTCGAATTCCGGCATGTTCTTGTCGTAACCGGTGTAGGTGAACGTCCAAGAGGGAGCGGGGGCGGGTTCTTTCGCACCGTTGATGGTGGAAGCAACGCCTTGATCGGTAATGATGAAGCCTTCGCCTTCTTCAGGAGCGTTGATCGCGGGATCGCCGGCATAGGCCGCATCGAATTGGTAATCGAAGACAGGAACTAAGGTTTCGGTCGGGCCACTGGATGAAGGCTCTTCGGAACTGGATGAGGGTTCTTCGGAGGATTCGCTGGAGATTTCAGAACTTTCCTCTTGGCTGCTGGATGAGTCCAGAGGTTCGCTGCTGCTTGTATTATTATTGCAAGCGACGAGCGATAGCATCAACGAGAGTAAAAATGGGACAAACAACTTATTCTTCATATTTTCTCCTTTATTTGCGTTGTGTAAACGCTATCACAATCTCATTATAGCAAATGTGTAAACGTTGTCAATTGGTTTTTCACGTGACTTTTTTCTTAGTCGTAAGCGGTCTCTAGACTACGAAGCATATTGACCGAAAGATCGCTGAATGTGGTGCCGCTTCCATCCCCAAACAAAGACACACTGAAATCGGAGAGGTAGCTGCGGGAACCATCGTCGAAGATTCGGGCTGTTAAGGCATAGGTATCATTGACATAGAACTCCACGATACCACCTTCGACAATGAGTTTTAACGTGATATCATCGTAGTTTTCGATATCCACCTTATACTTGGCACGTGTGAGATAACCACCTTGTTCTTTGCCCGAAATAATGAGCTGGCCATTCTTTTGATCAACCGCCACGGTGGCATAATCGGCAGCGCCTTTTTGTTGCAGTTTGAACCCGGCGATTTTTCCGGACGTTCCCATGGATAATTTGCTTTCAATAAGGGTCCGTCTATAGGATCCGGATAAGAGCAGTTCGCCATAAGCACTCATGTTCAAGCCGGACATCGTAACGCCTCCGCCGGTCAACGAAGCGGAATCGTTGGTCACGTCCCAAGTTCCTTGTTGAGCGGTGGTATCGTTACGAGCTAACGAGAACATGCTTCCGCCACTGAGAAGTTTGGTCATATAAGGATCTAAGCGCGTAGCTAAGGTGCCATCGCTTTTGGCGTAAAGTTCACGAGCCACGTTGATGGCACCGCCCCAACCGCCGCCACCGGCACGGGAAGCAATCCAGCCATAGAGGTAGTAACGGGTACCGATTTTCACAATTTGCGAAGCACAGAGGTCTTCACCATCTAAAAACCGTTCTTGTTTTTGGTTCCAATTGACTTCATCGATTTTGGTATCCAAATCGCCGGTCCAATAGCTGGGGGCGCCGACACCATTAGAAGTTCTTCCATACATACTGGCAAAGATGTACCATCGGCGACCGATTTTTAAAATTTGTGCGACTTCGGGTTCATCTCTTCCGGACGTTCCGGCATTATCAAAGCGTAAGAGTTCGGTTTCTTGCTCTTCCCAACGTTCGGTGGAATTGCCTACGGACGTTTGTAAAGATAACGCGGCATCGAAGTCATTGCCACCGGTCCAATATTTATTGGCGTAGTAGGCTAAGTAAACGATGCGGTAACGTTGAATGTCGGTGTCATAGAAAACATAGGGGTCACGTCCCCCGGCGGGATAATGGATGCTGGGTAAATGCGTGGTATTGAATAATTCATCGACGCCTTCCCCGGCTTCCCAGGTAATCAAATCATTGCTTTTAGCGCCATAGATGTAACTGCTACTTGCGCCGTAATAGGTTCTAAAACCACCGGCTTCTTCGGTGATACCCAACACGTAATAATTGGAATTGGGCGGATTCACCGGATGGGTCGTCACGTGTCCGTCTTGGTAAGCCAACATGTTATCGGACGTTACGAGGGCAGTGTTATAGCCTCCGTCGGTCTTCAAATAGTACATGTAGAGCTTTCCGTCATGGTAATAGGGATGCACGTCACCGATATCGATGTTGTTGCCGTTTTCAAATTTTCCCTCGGGGTTGTAATGTAGCGGGGATTCGGCGATGGCATCGTATTGAATGGTGGGATTCCACACGACTTTTCCTTGACCGGAGACGACGAAATAAAGCACATCGCCGGCAATCACATTGAGCATTTTTTCATGGTAAATACCGGTCGTATCTCCCGCGGCGAGCGTTAACGTGGTACCGCTGGCGGGATAAACGACGGTTTGGTTTAACAGAATTTGGATTTCGGCGGACGAATCAACCGCACTGGCCAACGCGGCTTTCCCAGTCACATAGACGGTTCCGCTTCCATTAGGAAATACCGTGAAAGCACGGGCCACAGCGTATTCTTTCGAGCCCATCAAAGGGCCTTGAATGAAATTATCGCCTTGTTCAAAGCGTTGATTGGAAGAACTGTAGGTCATTTCCGAATAACTGCCGGAGGTTTTATACAAATAAGACCAGCCGTTATAACCTTGATCTTCGTTGGCGGTGTATCCATACGAAGCTTTATGGGTGTCTTTCGCGCTTTGCTGTGCATAACGCGTTGTCGGAAGTTGTCCGTAGATGTCTTCATAGGGCGTTTGTTCTTCTTCCGGGATGGAACAATTGCAGGAAGACGAAGAGCTGCTGTCGGAGGTTTGACACCCCACCAGCGTCAACGCCAGAAGGACGAATAAATGAAGCGAACGTTTTTTCATTCTTTATTTCCTTTCTTGTAGAGACTAATTCCGGAGACGACGGCAAGAATCACGTTAATGGCTAAGGTAGCGATACTGATATAAAACTCCGCCGATCCGGGGGTGGTGAAGAAGACCATCAATAACGCCAATAAACCGAAAATGAGGGAGAAACGGAAGATCCAACTTACACGGGATTTTTCCATAAAGGGACCTCGCTTTCATGGTGGCAGCGGATGAGCACTTGATCGCGTTCAACCACAGGAACAA
>CAZKHP010000071.1:0-1883 GCA_964552695.1 uncultured Staphylococcaceae bacterium
GCCGATGTCGCTGAAGCCGAGGAACAATCCGAGAAGGCCCACGATCCATAGCAGGGCAATGATGCCTCCGCCTTTTTGGGCGGCTTCTTTGACGTTATCGAAGAATCCTTGGCTTTCACCCACTTGCGTGGTGAGTGTGACCCAAGTTTTGTTGCAGTTTTCATAGCGGATGGCGTTGGCTTCGCTGCTGGCCGCAAAGGCATCGATTTCATCGAGCGTAATCATGTCTTTTCCGCCACCGATGACATCAAAGAACCATTTGAGCAAATACCGTTCATGTTGTTTGAGTTCGGCTTGATTGCGGGTTCGATCATAAATTAACGTGTAATTGACTTTGGCCTCCGTTAACGACTCGGTTCCCGAATCGATGCTGATGAACTTGCGGCGAATCAAATCCATCAACGTGGAAGTCACCGAGTTCTTTTCAACGGCTTTAAAATCATAAAGATAGCCCATGATCGCGGGTCCGTATTCGGCGGGTAATTCACGGTAATACTCGCCATAGAAGGCGCTTTTTGGTTCTTTATCGTATTTGTTATAGAGGTAAATCAAACTGGCAGCCGTGGCCACCAAACAAGCGAATCCGACGATGATGGCAAGAAGATTAGCAATGCCGTAGTTTCTCCGTTGGCTTTGATTGTAACGTTCGTAGGTCACGACGTTACCGAGGTGATCCATGTTGACCACTTGACCATAGGTGTCGTCCGTAATCGTCAAAGCTTCACGCGGAAAATCAATACGGGCAGAAATAAATTCGTCGGGATAAAGTTGCTTCGCAGTAATATGAATAGCGATATGTCCGGAATCGTTTTTGGCAATCGACACGATGCGGGCGTTGTTGGAACCGAAGATATACGCGTCGACATCGCTGATTTCAAGCGTATTTGTGGGTAAGATGACGGTCACATCGACGTTGGTAGTCTTCACATAGTCGGTATAGGCAAGCGCCCAGAAGAATTCGGCGGTGTCGTTATATTGCAACGCGGCGCCTTTGATCGTGTAGTTTTGCACGAAGGTGGTGCCATTGCCCCAGGTATCGGGGTTATAAAACATCCACTTGGCTAAATCGGGTTCCTCGGCGTAATAGGTGTCTCCCGTTTCATTGAGGGAGTTATGACCTTCGGCATCGGCATAGGCAAAATATATCCCGTCGGCGTATTCTTGCGATCCCGGGCCGAAATGGGTAAACAAAAGATCGTCATTGGCGTCATAAACACTAGCGGAGAAGGTAGATGAATCAATTTTCGTGGCGTGAACATCGGGTTCTACATCTTCGTCATCGCTGCTGTAATAAAGATATTGTTCGCTGACATGATAAATCATGTCGCGGGTTTTCCGTTCCGCAAAATGGGCATCGCCGTCTTCATCGAGCGTCACAACCGTCGTCTGCGCGGTGGTTTTTACATCCAGAGGCGAATAATCATAATCGTTCATTTGGTAAAGCGTCACGCCCCAAGGAATGATGGCAATGAGCGTTCCGACAATGAGCGTAGGTAAATTCTTACGCCAGAAATAGTTCATGTTCCAGGCCTCCCTTTCGCATACAAAAGCATTATAACACCTTTAAGGTGGAGATAAACTTTAGGCTGAATGGAGCGTGGTAACCACGAGTTGCGCGTTGCAATTGATACGGATCGGAGCGACGGAATAACCCAGCCCGGCGCTGGTGATAAACGTGGTGTTATCGATGGTGTGCATGGCGCCTTCATACCACGTGCTTAAAAGACGGGCAAAACCAATGCCGAAGAACCGGATTTGGCTGCCGTGATAGTGGCCCGAGAAGACCAAATCCATGGACGTATCAATGTAGTTTGATAAAGTCTTGGACGATGAGCCAGGGCAATGGTCAACGCGGAGTCATCCATGCCTTCGGTCATATCGAG
>CAZKHP010000071.1:1983-5400 GCA_964552695.1 uncultured Staphylococcaceae bacterium
TGGGTATTGAGATTCTTGGTATGCGAATCAATCATGTCGCCGGTAATCAAAACAGCATCGGGGTTAATGGCGTCGATTTCATCGATGAGATTTGTATTGCCATATTCGATCGAGTGGTTGTGCATATCCGTGAGTTGAACCATTTTAAAACCGTCAAACGAAGCGGGTACTTGCTCGCTGGTGTAATCGTAATAAACGATATCCAAATCATCGCTGCTGAAGAGGTAGAGCCCCAAGCTGGTCATTCCGAAGATGACAAGCAAGACGGACAACAGACGGAGAATCTTTTTCATGCGTGGTTTTCCTTAACGATTTCGATTATACCATGTCCATGCTTGGCTTCCCAAATAAGTGACCCATGGCTAAAAGAAAAGCCCATTGAAGGGCTATTTCTTACTCGACGCGTCCGGTATAATCCGCAATCCCACCGATGTTGGTGATATTGAGATAACCTAAGCGGAATAATCCATCGGCGGCTTGCGCGGCACGGAAACCATGGGCGCAGTAGACAAAGATTTTTTCGCTCTTGTCAGGAATGGTGACCAAGAAGCGGCGAAGTTCCTGAAGCGGGATGTTGATTGCGCCGGGAATATGACCTTCACGGTATTCGCTGGGCGTCCGGACATCAACGAGACGGATCGACGGATTGGCTTCTTTTTCTTTGATGGCTTTAGCCATCGCTAATGTACTAATCATGTTTTTTACCCCAAGGCGACATCGAGGATCATCATGATCACAAAGCCAATCATGACGCCCCATGTCCCAAAATTGCTATGCTCGCCTAAGTGGGCTTCGGGAACGAGTTCCTCGACAACCACATAAATCATGGCTCCGGCGGCAAACGCTAAGAACCATGGTAGCACAGCGGCAATCTGAGATGCCAGAATAATGCCTATGATCGCGGCGACCGGTTCAACTGCGCCGCTGGCAAAACCCATCAGAAAGGCTTTTCCTTTGCTTTTGGTTTCTTCCCACATCGGTAGCGATACGGCCGCGCCTTCAGGGAAGTTTTGAATACCGATACCTAAGGCTAAGCCTAAAGCGGCCATATAGGCACCATGGCTATTTAAGGCTAAGGCCGCACCGAAGGCAAAACCGACAGCCAAACCTTCCGGGATATTATGGATGGTAACCGCCAAGAACAGTTTGGTGGTTTTCTTTAAATGGGTATGCACGCCTTCTTCGGCGTGGGTTCCGCTGTGGAAGTGGGGTACGACCACGTCGATCAAGAGTAAGAAGAGGCCACCGGCTAAAAAGCCGATTGCGGCTGGAACAAACGACCATGTTCCCCAGCCTTCGTTGGAGGATTGTTCAATCGCCGGAATCAGAAGCGACCAGACGCTTGCGGCGATCATCACGCCTGCGGCAAAGCCTAAGAAGATTTTGTTGAATTTTTCGCCGATGTTCTTACGGAAGAAGAAAATCAATGCCGAACCGGCGGTCGTCATCACGAAGATAAAAGCCACACCGAAAATCATGATTTGAAAGTCTGTCATAACGTTATCTCCCCAAATTTTCTATTGCTCCAAAATCCAATCATAGAGCATTTGCATGAACTGAGGGTCTTCCTCAGTCAATAAATCATAATCCAACGTCGCATAAAATTCACGCGCTTCGTCATCGCCGGCTTTTCTTTCCATATACGGAAGCTTGGACATGACTTTATTCAAATAGGTTTCAGCGCGCATCGATAGGTAGGGATTGTGCATTTTTTCTTCATCGACGACGTGGGTCACATTGCCCATGCCTTTGGTAGCCACGATGTATTTGGCCATCGAGTGGTTGAAGCGGACGACCTGGTCGCAACGGCTGTGAATGAGTAAGGTGGGAACCGTGCTTTTCTTCAGCGACTTGGCGCTGGAAAAAGTGGCATATTTTCCGAATTCAAAGAAATTTAAGATATGGAACCAAAGTTTAAAGAAAGTGAGACCACGGCCAATATCGGAAATGACATCGGGCACATTGTTGAACCCGGCGATGGAAATGACTTTGTCGACGGAATGTTTCAATGAGAACACGTTGTTGACGACATACCCACCCCACGAATGGCCTAAAAGGATCCGTTTCATGCACGCCAAATCCGGATGGCGTTCGATGTAGGCAAGGGCGTAATCTAAGTCGACGATGGCTTGGGTTAAGCCGCGGATCGATTTACCGCCGCTGAGGACGCAGCCCGTATAGTCAAACGCCATGACTAAATAACCTTGCTTGGCAAAGGCATTGATTTGAGTGGTATACGCATAGTGACCCGCGCCGATGCCATGACAAAAAACAATCAAACCTTTGGCGGCTTCACGGCTTCCGCGATAATATAAAAAACCTCTTAGAGGTTGTTTCTTGTTGCCGGGAAATTCGATTTTCTCGCTCATCAGGCCGGGAAAATCCGAAGCGGTCAAATACCGAAGGTGCGATTTGCCGTCATACCGGCGATGAAAGACACGGGAGATGGCCAAGTAGACGAGGAGGAGAATCAAAAGAAAGAAAGCCAAAATGGCCAGAGGAATATAAAAATACCAACCCATGTCGTCACCTTCTTTCTACGTTCTTATATTATACAAAATATAAGCCCGTCGGTCTGAAAAGAAAAACATAAAAACATTCTTCCCTATGGGAAGGATTTCGCTATTTTTCGCCGTTTTCGATCAAGATTTGCGATAACGCCTGCGGTGAGAGTAGCGGCGAGTTCGTCAAAGGACTTTGTAATGTCAGTTTGGCTGCGGCCGAACCATACTTCAAAGCATCCAAATTATGGGCTTTGGCATAGATGACCCCGGAGAAGAAAGCATCGCCCGCACCCGAGGTGGAAACTACTTCCACCGGGAATGCCCGATGATGGGTAATGGTTTTGCCTTTAAAGCAATAGGAACCGTTAGCCCCATCGGTCAAAAACAGTTCGCCCACGCCTTTGTCCAAGATGGCCCGACCGATTTTTTCGATGGGTTGTGAAGACACGGAAATGCCGGCCAGCGCTTCGGCTTCGCGGCGCGAACATTTGAGCACCGTAATATGATTGAGAAGAGGCATTAGTTTCATAGCCTTCGTCGACGAAATCGCATCGACATATAAAGGCTTTTTGACTTCCTCCGCCAAATACGCTAAAACCGTCGCGTCCAAATTGGTATCGGTGACGATGCACTCGGCTTCTTTGATCCACTTGGCCACGGTCGGAGTTTCTTTTAAGAAACGGACATCCAAAGATTTGAGCGTATCCATGTCATTGACGGCAATCAGCATATCGCGTTCGGAATCCAAGACCGCCAAATAGGTCGGAGTAATTTGTTTTTCGACGATCAATGTTTGGGTTTCCACGCCCAAAGCGGTCAATTGGTTGATCAAGTCATGCCCGTTATGGTCATTGCCGATGGCCGTGACAAAACGGGGCTTGAGTTGCAGCCGGGCAAGATTTTCCAAGATGTT
>CAZKHP010000072.1:0-5376 GCA_964552695.1 uncultured Staphylococcaceae bacterium
CCCACGACCTATTGCCCAGCATTTCGATCATAGCTCCGGCCTATAACGAAGAAAAAAGCATCATCGAAAGCGTTACCTCGCTTTTGAATTTGAAATACCCCAAATACGAAGTCATCGTGGTTAACGACGGTTCAAAAGATAAAACGATTGAAACCTTGATCGAACATTTTGGCCTGGAACGTCGGCATCCGAGTTTCAAACCGATTCTCAATACGCGCGGTCTTCGTGGCGTCTATACCTGTAAAGACATCCCAAATTTGATTGTCATCGATAAGCAAAACGGCGGGAAGGCCGATGCGTTGAATATGGGGATTAATGCGGCGCGAAACGATTACGTGTGTGGCATCGATGCCGATTCCTTATTGGAAGAAGATGCGTTGTTAAAGCTGATGAGCGTGACCCTCGACGATTCCAAAGAACATATCGCCTTAGGCGGCAACATCGTTCCAGTCAACGGATGTACGGTCGATCGCGGAAAAATCGAAAAACGAGGCTTAGGCAAAAAGGGCTTGGTCCGTTTCCAAACCCTCGAATATCTTCGTGCATTTACGACAGGCCGCGTGGGCTGGTCCAAAATGCATTCACTTTTGATTATTTCCGGGGCTTTTGGGCTCTTTTCCCGCGAGGCAATTCTCAAAACCGGCGGTTATTTGACTGTGAGCGGGCAATTGAAAAAAGATACGGTCGGCGAAGATATGGAATTAGTGGTGCGATTGACCTACGAAGCGTTAAAAGAAAAGAAAGCCTATCGCGTCGAATATGTCCATAACGCCAACTGTTATACCGAGCTTCCCAGCGATGCCACCAGTTTATTTAAGCAGCGCAACCGTTGGCAACGCGGGTTGATTGATATTTTGCATTACCATCGGAATATGCTTCTGAATCCGCGTTACCGACAACCAGGCATGATTGGCTTCCCGTATTTCTTCATTTTCGAAATGATGGGACCTTTTATCGAAATCGTCGGTTATCTTGCGTTCATTCTTGGACTTATCTTCGGGCTCTTGGATATGGTCGCTGTGATTGTATTCTTGATGGTCACCATCGGCTATGGCATTGTCCTATCGTTATTCGCTTTATATGTGGCCGAACGGGAAATCAACCAATACGATAACAAAGAAACCATCATTTTGTTGGTTCTTGCGTTCGTGGAAAACTTTGGATACCGCCAAGTCATCAGCATGCATCGCGCCCTTTCGACGCTTTCTGCTTTAAAAGAAAAAGGAAATTGGGGCAGCCAGAAACGGCAAGGATTTACGAAAACATGACGGTGAAATCAACCAAAGCGATCCGCTACGTTTTTTTAGCGATATGGGCTCTTTGGACCATCATGATCCTAGCTTTTTCATTGACCAACGGAACCGTCAGCGCCGGCCAAAGCAATTTTGTGTCCGAAATCATTGTCCGGATTTTAAACGTGTTCGGCGTGACGCTTTCCACCGGGAATCTCAACGAACTGCATGTTTGGGTACGAAAACTCATCGGGCATTTCGGACTTTTTGCCATCGATGGTTTTCTATCCCTAATGACGTTTAATTCTTTTTTTAAACAAAAACCTCTGAAGCAAGGCTTGTGGGTCATGTTTGCCGGACTGATATTAGCCGCTTTATCAGAATTTGCTCAGCTTTTTACCCCCGACCGTGCGGGGTTACTGGCCGATGCTCTCATCGACTTACTTGGCTTTGCTTTTGGTGTTCTTTTTACCATGGGCATCATCCAGTGGTGGATAGAAAGACCAATGAAACATGAAAAGAGTATTCGATAAAAAAGGCCCTCCGAAGAAGACTTTTTGGCAGTTTCTGTTATTCCTTTTGATGAGCCTGGTGACCACGGTGGTGGATCTAGGTTCTTTTGCGTTATTCAACTATGTTCTTTTTGCTTCTTTGAAAGACCAACCTTTTCAATGGTTCCTTTTTGATTATTCCTTGGCCAACGGCGGGCTTTGCGCCTTTTTAGCCTTTGCCTGTTCCTTCATTCTTTCGCAAACGTTCAATTTCTTTTTCCAACGGAAAGTCACCTTTGGGGCGAACAATCATGTGTTGTTCAGCGCGTTGATGTACGCCACGATGGTCCTCGGGGTCTTTTTCTTTCAACTTTGGATTCCCACCCTGATCCGAGATCCGCTGGCTTCATGGGTAGGAGCAAACTGGGCGGACTTCATCATCAAAAACGCCAATATGACGCTGTCCTTTTTGATTCAATTCCCGATGAATAAATACGTGATTATGCGACACAAAAAAAGTGCGGCATAACCGCACTTTACGTTTTTGACACACAAACTTATAGAGAAACTTGAGTGAAAGAATGGCTGGAAACGACCACGGTTTTAATCACGCCCGAGGCATTGCGGAACGTCACGGTACGCGCTGCGTTGCTGGGGTTCCAAACCATGGCCACCAATCCGCTTCCGGTATCGTAAACACTGCTGGAAACATTGGAACTGACTTCCATCCACGCTTGATCGGTGTGCGTTTTCAGCGATTGCATGGCGTGCACCATCCAATACGACCCGACCAATTCGTTGGGGTAATCATCGTTCAAAATCGAACTTGCGTTGAAATTACTGAGAGCGGTGGAAGGATTGACTAAGGCTTGAATCGCCCACATATTGGAGTACCAAGTATTGGGCGCCCCGCCTGCGGCCGATAAGTATTTCGCGTAAATGGTTGAGAGCATGGTTTTATCGGCAGTGCCTAAAGCATAGCTGGATAAATATTCGCCGGTAGGAAGCCAGTGGATACCGTAGATGAATGTCGGGTTGGAACCGAACCAGGTGGCGTAGTCATATTTGCCGCCCCATACGATGCCCGCGACGTGGCCATAGTTGGCATATTCCGAAGCCCAGTTGTCTTCATCGTAGTTGAACCAATATTGTTTGATGGAATACAACTCGGTGGTAAATCCATAAATCGCGGCGTCGACCATCGCCGTGTCGCCTTTGGCTAAACCAAACAAATAACCGGCCACCCAAGAATTGAGCGCTTCGCCCGAAGATTCTTGGTTGTTACCTTCGGTAAATGAGCCGTAACCATGGGCCCACGAGTGACCCGCCCACGGATCGAAGCAGCGGAGGGTTGGGAAGTTTGCACTGTCTTCATCGGGTTCCATGTAATCCTTGAGGAAAAAATCGATGATGTCTTTGTAATTATTGAAGAAGGCAGAATCGTACATAGATAAGACTGCCGCGGAATAGACCAAGTAGCCGTGAGTAAAGTGGTGGTCGCTGAGTTCGGCAGCGGTATTGAAATCGTTGTTGGAATAATACATCGTTCCCCATTTTTGGTTGTAATAGAGATAACGGTCTTCGGTGTTTCCGGCGTCATAGGTAAACCAATCGACTAAGACGGCTTTGATTTTATTGATGAAAATCGTCTTGTAAGATTCGTTTCCGATTTGATCGGCGATGATGAGCGCCTGCGTCATCGGATAGAGCGCTTTGGCGTTCCAATAAGGAGCGGGAGATCCTAGGAAATCTTCATCTTCAATGCCGGTTCTCGCATCCAAATCAGCCAAATAGGTTTCAACCGTGCTCTTGGAATAGCCAGCATCGGTCGGTGTGGTGAAGCCGGGCAAGAGACCACGGAAGTTCAAAACTGTGTCAAACGCGTTTCCCGCGAACATCTTTAATGTGCCACGCACCGTGCGGAATGTATAACTGGATAAAGAAACCGCGGCTTTCTTGTATTGGTGGGGCAGAAGGGCTAAAACACCGGTTTTTGCGTAACCCGAAGCCATATGCTGCATGTTGTTACGGAACGAGGTGCGGACCACGCTATTGGAGCGGTCGATGGTGTATGAGATGTTGGACTTCGCCATGAACGCATAGCCGTTTTGGTGATAGAACGAAGCTTCGGACGGATTTTGCAAAGCACACACGGACAAATAGTTGCCGCTTCCAAGCGTCATCTTGATTTGGTCCATCATGATCGAATCGGGATGTGAGTTGTGGGCGAGAGTGAACAGCGTACCTGTCGGGGCATTGATCAAGAAATAGCGGTCTTCGTAGATGGCTCCACCGACGATGTTGGGCATCGAGGTGATATAACCGACGTGCCGTTGCACCATGCGTAAGATGATGGCGTCTCCGGTATAAGCGGAAGTAATAACATTGCCGTTGAGATCCAAATATTGATAGGAATTGACCCCGGCATTGCACACATTCGGAGTGATGTTATCTTTATTTTTGAATTCGGTGAAAACATAGGGGGATCCTTGGGTATAGGTGACGACCATTTCATCTTCTCCAACCGAGGAGTTTCGTAAAGCCACTTTGACGTTATTGTCGGAATAATCGATGACTTTGGAAATATAAGAACTGGTCATCGAAGCGTTTTTCAAAATTAAATCTTGATAGAACGGAGTAAAGGTAGCGAATGTCGGATTGCCGGTGGCGTTCCAATATTGGGTAAATCCTTTTCCGACGTTGGTAATCTCAACCCCATTATTGCCGAGTGCGGAACGTAATGGATTCAAATAGATGCCGTTACCTCCGCCATTATAGTTACCGCCCCCGTAGTTACGGGTGATGAGCGTCGTCCACCAACCGTTGGTTGGGACCGGTTTATCAAGCAGGTTCGCTTCTAAATACGACGGATCAATGGAGTGAGCGATGTCTCCGGCAGCTCCAGTTCGGTATGAACCGCTTCCTAAGGTTGCGGAAGTCGCGGTGGAATAGGTCTTTGTCGTGGTCGGAGCCACATAGGTTCCGTTTTGAACTTGGACATAGCGTGTTTTGGTGTAAATGTCGCCTTCATATTCCAAAGAATAGTGAAGTTCATAGGTGCCGTTCGTGCCGTAATCCACGCTCCCTTCGACATTCAAATACGAGGTAATGTCGATGCCGGTGGAAGAAATCACGGAAACACCCGCGAACGGGTTGAAATAATGTCCGCGGACAGTGACCGCGTTTTCGAGTCCGGTGACGGTCCCTATATTTCCCGGTTCGACAGAACTGGACGGTTCTTCAGACGTGGGTTCTTCCGAAGAACTGCTGGAGGAAGAACTTGATGAGGAAGAACTCGAAGAAGACGAACTGGAAGACGATGAACTGGAGGAAGAAGAGCTCGAGGAAGAAGAACTCGATGAACTGCTTTCCGAGGAGGATTCGGAGGAGGTTCCCGACGATTCAGACGAAGTCGTCGATGATTCATCCGCCGAAGAGGAACTTAGGCTCGAAGACAGAGCCGGTTCGCACGAGGTGGTAAGCATCATGACCATGGCCAACATCGACAAAAGATTTTGTTTTTTCATACAAACCTCTTTCCTAGGAATTTAGTGTATAAATCCTAACGTAATCCACACACATTTCCGCAGATTCAAAACCCTCGGGAGGAAGTGTGTAACCATCAAAGTGACCACCGACCGCCATATTTAACA
>CAZKHP010000073.1:0-5273 GCA_964552695.1 uncultured Staphylococcaceae bacterium
CAACGTGATAAACACGAGCAGTTACTCAAAGTCATCGCCACGCTCAAGTAAGCGTGGAAGGAGAGCATCACATGTTGAACATATCCAAAAAAACTAAAATCGTCTGTACCTTGGGTCCGGCGAGCGACACCTACGAGCGCTTTTCGCAGTTGGTCGACGCGGGCATGAATGTGATGCGTCTGAACTTCGCCCATGGCGATTATCCCACCCATGCGGCCAAAATCGAATTATCCCGCCGATACGAACGCGAACACGGTGTTTTCATTCCCGTCATGACGGACATGAAAGGCCCCGAAATCCGTACCGGTAATTTTGAAAACGGCCAAGTCGTGATCGAACGCGGTTCGCTTGTGCGCGTCTGTATGAATGAAGTTTTGGGGAACGCCCAACAATTCTCGGTCAACTACTCGAACCTTTATAACGACGTGAACGTCGGCGACCATCTGAAAATCGACGATGGCAACTTAGATTTGACCATCATCGAGAAAGATGAGAAAAAACGCGAACTCGTTGTCCGGGCCGAAAACACGCACCTTTTAAAAAGCCATAAAGGCGTCAACGCCCCATTTGCGCGTTTACAAATGCCGTATATTTCCGCCAAAGATGAAGCGGACTTGAAATTCAGCTGTGAAAACAACGTGGATTTGATTGCCACGTCGTTTACCCGTCGTCCTCAAGACATTTTGGACGTAAAGAAAATTTTGGCCAAATATGGCCATCCGAATATCGGCATCATCGCCAAGATTGAAAACCCCGAAGGTGTCGAACACCTCGAGGATATTTTGCATGTGGCCGATGGCATCATGATCGCCCGGGGCGACTTAGGCGTGGAAATCCCGCCGGAAAAGGTCCCTCTTGTTCAAAAACGCATCACGCATTTGTGCCGCGTCATGGGCAAGCCCGTGATCACCGCCACGCAAATGCTCGACAGCATGCAAACGCATCCGCGTCCCACGCGTGCCGAAGTCAGCGACGTCGCCAATGCCATTCTCGAAAGTACCGATGCAGTCATGCTTTCCGCGGAATCTGCTTCGGGTGAATATCCGATTGAAGCAACTGAAATGCAAGCTAAAATCGCGGCCACGATGGAAGCCGAATTAGACTATGAACAAATGGCCGATGAAGCCTATAAAACCAGCGAGAAAATCAACAGCGATGCGATTGCTAACTCGGTGGCCAACACCGCTTTACTGATCGGCGCCAAACTCATCGTTTGCTTTACCGAAACCGGAGAGTCCGCCAAACGTATCTCGAAAGCCCGTCCTTGCGCCCCCATCATTGCGGTATCCAATTCCCGTTGTACCGTCATGCGCCTGGGCCTTGTGTGGGGTATTTTCCCCACGCTTATTCCGAGCATCCCCCAATTCATCGAAGACCTCGAAGTTTTAGCCCTTCTAAAAGCCCGTCAACTCGGTTTAAAACCCGGTGAGCATATCATCCTTACCGGCGGTACTCCGACCGGAGCCGGAAAAACCAACTTCATGAAGATTTTGATGATTAACGAACTGAGGGATATTTAACATGAAAAATGTCTTAGCTCTCGACATCGGCGGCACCAATATTCGGGTCGCCGTGATCGATGAAGATCTGAACATTCTCAAAGTCATCCGCCGTTCCACTACGATCGGCTCGATTAAGCTCTTTTTGGAACAAGTTTGTTCCATCATTGATGAAGTCGATCCGGAATCGTTCCATGTTTCCGCCATTGCCGCCGGTGTCCCCGGACGTGTCCGTTGGGATGGATTCATCGACGCTTTGCCCAACATCCATATCGATAACATCCCTCTCAAAGAATATTTGGAAGCCCGTTACAAGATTCCCGTGCATGTCAAAAACGATGCCGAAGTGGCGGGATTCGCCGAAGGTATTGCGGGTGCCGGAAAAGATTACCGGTCGTCTTTTTTCATTACGATTTCAACCGGCATCGGTGGCGCTTTGGTGTCTGACCACCGCTTAAAAAACTCCTCTTACGAAATCGGGCATACCCTCTTTAATTACCGTGGTAATTATTACGAGTTCGAAAAAATCGCTTCCGGAAACGGCATCGCCCAACTCTTGGAATTGAATGGCGTCCCGGTGCTTCCGGCGCACCAATTCTTCGACCATGTCGCCTCGAAAGACGAACTTTACCTTGGGGCTTATCACGATTGGCTCGCTTTGATGTCTGCCTTTTTCCAATACATTCACAAGGCGTTTGAACCGGATGTCATCGTTTTATCCGGTGGCGTGATGAAATCATCCAAAGTCTTTTTCGATGATTTACAAGTGTTGAATACAGACATTGTTTTGAAACGTGCGCTGTTTGATCAAGACGCCGGATTAATTGGTGCTGCTTGTTATGCGTTTGTCATGGTAAAATAAGAAATACATATCTCACAGGAGGATGCGTATGACTAAACGAATCGTCACTTCCGACTCGACGTGTGCCATTTCTCGTAAAGATGCCGAAAAGATAGGTTTACCGATTTTGCCTTTGAATGTCATTGTCGATGGTCGTGAATTCCATGACGGAATCGACATGGACAACGAGACACTGGCCAAAGTCATGCGTGGCGGAGCGGTCATCAAGACCTCAACACCCACTCCCTTTGAAATCGAAACCTTCTTCAATGCCATTTTTGAACAAGGCTATGAAGAAATCATCCACTTCACGATTTCCAGCAAACTCTCGTCCATGTTTGATTTGTTCACCCTAACGTGTGCGAATCTCTATGGCGACAAGGTCAAAGTCCTTGATTCCTTGAGCGTTTGCTCGTTCATGGGCAATCACGTCCTTGCTACGATCGAAAACGTGAAAAACGGCATGCCGACCAGCGAAGTCATCAAGGCTTTCAAGAAACGACAAGCCAGCGAAGAAGTTTATTTCTTCCCCGAAAGCTTAACGTACCTTCAACGGGGTGGACGTATTTCCCCCGCTGTTGCCGCCATCGGCAATTTCATCGGTTTGAAACCGGTCCTTGCCTTCCGCGAAGGAGCCGTTGAAAAAGACGGTGCCACACGCAATATCAAACGTTCCATTGAAGATGAATTAAAGAAACTCAAAGCCAAAAAGTATTCTAGAGATACCAGTGAATTACACGTTGTTATCTTTGATACCTCCGCTGCAACCCTAGATATCATGCGGCATGCGATTGAACGTAATTTGCCCGAATTTGATGTATTTGTGACCCCGTTGTCCATAAATGTCGCCGCTCATACCGGTCCCGGAACCATCGGCGTCGGAATGGTGAAAAAAGTCAAAGCCCAATAATTGACTTTACTAAGTAAACTGACTAGAATGAGGTATAGCTTTGAAGAAGACATGTCGTTATCGCGGATTTTGTAGAGAGGAAACCATCGGTGCAAGGTTTCTAAAGACGAGATAACGGAACCACTTCCGAGCTTCCTATGACAAATAGGACGCCGCTCACGTTACGAGTATCAAGTGTGCATTCCTGGAATGCAAATTAAGGTGGTACCACGCAAAAGCGTCCTTATATGGGGCGCTTTTTTATTTAAAGGAGGAGTACCTATGAAATTGATTTTACCGGATGGAAAAGTTCTCGAAGTCGCTAATGGCATTCGCGGAAGAGACGCCGCCAAAGCCATCGCCATCTCTTTGGAGAAGAAAGCCTTGGCGTTCAGTTTTGAAGGCAATCTGATGGATTTGGACGCCGTGATTCCCGGAGACGGCCATTTTGCCATCATTACCGACAAATCCCCCGAGGCCAAGGATTTATTGAATCACTCGACCTCGCACCTTTTGGCGCAAGCGATTCAACACCTATATCCCGGTGTTCTCTTCGGCTTTGGCCCGAGCATCGAAGACGGCTTCTATTACGATATGGATTTGCCCGTCACGCTTTCGGAAGAAGATTTCCCGAAGATTGAAGCCGAAATGGCTAAAATCGCCAGCAAAAACGAGCCCATTGTCCGTAAAGACATCACCCGTGAAGAAGCCTTCGAAATCTTCAAAGGCAATCCCTACAAGCTTGAATTGATCAAAGAAATCAAGGAACCGATCAGCGTGTATACGCAAGGCGATTTCACCGACCTTTGCCATGGGCCGCACCTTCCTTCCGTCGGCTTCATCAAACATTTCAAACTGCTTTCGTTAGCCGGTGCCTATTGGCGCGGCGATTCCAAGAATAAACAATTGGTCCGCATTTACGGCACCTCGTTCTATTCTGCGGAAGACTTAAGCAAATACTTGGCCAACATCGAAGAACGCAAGAAACGCGACCACCGCAAACTCGGCCGTGAACTCGGTTTGTTCATGATTTCCGATTACGGTCCCGGATTCCCGTTCTGGCTCCCCAATGGCCTTGTTTTAAGAAAAACGTTGGAAAATTTCTGGTACGACATCCATACCAAAGAAGGGTATGTCTTCGTGCAAACCCCGATCATGCTCAGCCGTGAACTTTGGGAAGTGTCGGGCCACTGGTTCAACTACAAAGAAAATATGTATACCTCGACCATCGATGAAAAGGAATTCGCCATTAAGCCGATGAACTGCCCGGGCGGCATGCTCGTCTACAAGAACTCCTTACATTCCTACAAAGACCTTCCGATCCGGATGGGCGAATTAGGCTTGGTGCACCGCCACGAAGCTTCCGGCGCGCTCTCGGGCTTGTTCCGTGTCCGTACCTTCACCCAAGACGATGCGCACATCTTCTGCACCCGTGATCAACTCAATGGCGAAATCATCCGTTTATTGAAGTTATTCGACAAAATCTATAGCATATTCGGCCTGGATTACCATATTGAACTCTCGACCCGTCCCGAAAAGAAATACATCGGTGACATCGCCGTGTGGAACGAATCGGAGAAGATTTTGGCCGAAGCCTGCTCACAATCGGGCCGTACCTTCAAGGTCAATCCCGGTGACGGTGCCTTCTATGGGCCGAAGTTGGACTTCAAGCTTCGCGACTCCATGGGCCGTATCTGGCAATGCGGCACGATCCAATTGGATATGAACTTACCGGAACGCTTCGATCTCAGCTACATCGATCAAAATAACGAAAAAGTCCGTCCGATCATGCTGCACCGCGCGATCTTCGGAAGCATCGAACGTTTCATCGGCATCATTACCGAACACTTCGCCGGTGCGTTCCCGACCTGGTTAGCCCCGGTTCAAATCCAACTGCTCCCGGTCAATCCGTCGATTCACGAAGCCTATACCGAAGAATTGAAAGACTTCTTCCAAGATCACAGCTTGCGTGTCCATATCGATGACAGTGAAGAGAAGCTGGGTTATCGCTTACGAAATTCGCAAATGATGAAGATTCCTTACA
>CAZKHP010000074.1:0-5247 GCA_964552695.1 uncultured Staphylococcaceae bacterium
CATTTTGCCGAAACGCACATGAAGGATGAAATGAAAAAAGACGAAGAACATCTGGAGATGATGAACGTGTGGCCTTTGTTGGGCGCCGGACTCTTGGCCGTAGCCATCATCATCGGTGTGGTGCAGATCATCGGAGGTGTGATCAATGAGCTATAAAATGAGCTTTATTTTATCCTTAATCTTCGTGATTCAAATTTTTCTTTTAGGTTCGGATATCCTTTGTCTTCAAGTCATCTACAGCGAGCTGGATGCGGTAGCACTCAGTGCCCAATACATGATTGCCACGGATGCCGGCATTACACCCGACACCATTGCCTTTGTCGAAGATTCCATCGGAGGCAACATTTCCTGCACAGCGAATTGTAGCCCGCGTTTCGGAGATACGTTGATTTTCGAAATCGGGGTTTCATACGATCCTTTGATCATGTCGAACGGGCCGATGGAACTGGTCGTGCAACGCTCGGCGGTCATCGGTTACTACAATTAGAAAGGAGGATTTATGTCCGAATTGAAAGGCCAAATTCTTGGCGTTCTGCTTGTGTTGATGATTTTCGGCACGATGTCGGTGGCATTTGCTACGATTTTCAGTAACGCCACCAGCGCCGTCAGCAGTCAAGTCACCGAAACACTCTCTTAAAACGAAGAAGGGCTCTCGGGCCCTTTTTCACTTGTTTAAATTTTATTTCCTTTGTTTCATTATTTGGTATAATATGGCGAGAAGGAAGGTAACTCCAAATGAACACCCTGCTGAAAGTTAAAGAAATATTTGCAAAAAAAGTCAAAACCGATAAACTTGAACCGACCATGGAACTCCGCGAATTAGGCCTGGATTCCCTCGACCTCGTTGAACTGATGATGGACATCGAAGAAGAATTCAAAATCGAATTTGACAACGATGAGATGGTCGGCTTCAAATCCGTGGGCGATGTCGTTCGCGCCGTTGAAGAAAAAATCAAAAAATAACCCGCGTTCTTTATTGATTTGTTTTTTTGTCTATGCTAATATGCTTCTTGCGTTCATCGCAAGATGACATGCCTACTTAGCTCAGTTGGTAGAGCAATCGGCTGTTAACCGATCGGTCGAAGGTTCGAGTCCTTCAGTAGGCGCCATCCTCTGGCCCGTTGGAGAAGCGGCTTAACTCACATGCCTTTCACGCATGCACTCATGGGTTCGAATCCCGTACGGGTCACCAGCAATCACAAACTATCCTGTGGGGTAGTTTTTTTGTTGTATTTTAAAAATTTTAACCAGCGAAAAAAACTTAACCGTTTTACCCGATGAAATCGTGCTTTTTTTGCAGGTTCTTTTTTATAAAAAGAGTATTTTCAAATCCGACACTCGTGTTATACTAAATTAGTTATGAAAAGAGTAGGTGAAAAAATGAATATTTTCAGTTCGGTCGCCAAATTGCATCTTGAATCACACAAAGACTTGGAACAAGCCAAAGTTCTTCATGTGCTTGAAGATACGAAGGTCGCGAAAATTTTCATGCCCGCCGTCGGTCCTAACGGCGCAGACATGAACGTGCTCGTCAAAGCGGGAGATTCCGTTTTGGTCGGGACTAAGTTAGCCGTTCGTAAGGACATGTACGTTCCGATGTACTCTCCGGTTTCCGGAACCGTTGTGGGCATTGAGCTCGCCTATCACCCCGGTTTAAGCCGTCCGGCCAATCACATCGTCATCCTGAATGACGGTAAAAACACCCGTTTGCCCGACGCTTTAAAAGTCATTGACCCTGATACTGCCACGAAAGAAGACATCGTCGCCGCCATCAAAGAAGCCGGCATCGTCGGCATGGGTGGTGCGGGTTTCCCGACGTTCATCAAATATCAAGGCGTCAAAAACATTGACTATGTTTTGATTAATGGTGCGGAATGCGAACCCTTCTTGACCACAGACTATCTTTCGATGCAACTCGAAGCCAAGGAAATGATCCAAGGCGCGATGTTGCTTAGAAAAGCCTGCGATGCCAAAGAAGTCGTCATCGCTTTCAAAGTCCATAAAAATGCGGTCAAGGAAGCCATGGATGCGTGCATCTCATGCCACCCCGGCGTCCGTTACGTCGAAGTCCCCGATGTCTACCCGATGGGCTGGGAAAAAGCGCTCATCAAAGAAGTCTTTAACAGGACCTATGAAAAACTCCCCGCGGAAGCCGGCGTGATCGTCAACAATACGCAAACGGCGGTCGCGGTTTACCGTGCCCTGGTCAAAGGCGAAGTCCTGACGCACCGATTAGTGTGCGTGAGTGGTGATGGCGTCAAAAACAGCGGAAACGTTCTTGTTCCGCTTGGCACCCTTGCCAAAGAAGTCGTCGAATTCATGGGCGGCTATGCCGACGAAGAAGTCGTTCTTCTCCCCGGCGGCCCGATGACCGCCAAAGCGGCCGAAGAAGACGGTTTCCCGATTCAACCCGCCATCGGTGGATTGACCATCTTGAAAAACAAACTCCATCATGAAGTTCCGTGCTTGCGTTGCGGTTCGTGCACCATGCACTGCCCGGCGTTCTTGCAACCGGTTGAAATCATGGATGCTTTGGAACGCAAAGACGAAGCCCGTCTTGCCAAACTCAATACAATGAAATGCGTTGAATGCGGACTCTGCGCCACCGTGTGCCCGTCCAAGATCGATGTTTCCGAAAATGTCAAACGTGCCAAGCGCTACTTGAAATTTGCTCAAGCCAAAGCCGCGGCCAAGAAGTAGAAGGAGGAAAGGACATTATGAAATTCATTACGACTCCTGGACCTTTCCAAAGACAAAAACGCACGACGCTGCAAATCATGCTTGAACTTTCCGCCGCGCTCGTTCTGGTTTGGATTGCCGGCATTGTCTACAATTTCGTTGCCATCGGCGCTGCCTACGGAATCAAAGCCATCTTGATGGTTGTGGTTTCGTTGGTCGTGACCCTCTTGGCCGACGTTCTCGTCGCCGCCATCCGTCACAAAGAATCCCATGGCCCGATGATGAAGCACATCATCGATCAAGTCATTCATAACTACAGCTATGTGACGGCCATCATCTTCGCGCTTTCGCTTCCGATCGGAACGCCGTATTACGTCATCATTATCGGCGCGTTGTTCGCTACGCTTGTCGTCAAATACGCCTTTGGCGGATTCGGCAGCAACGTGTTTAACCCCGCCGTCATGGCGCGTATTTTCGTCGGTGTCTCGTTCTCCGGTTCGATGCTTTCTTACCTCGGAACCGACATCAGTGCCGTTCCCACTCTTGACCTCATCAGCGGGGCGACGATTACCAGCCAATTTGCCAGCACCGGAACCAAATGGCTCACTGATTCCCTTACCGGACTCAGCGGCAACGTCACCATGCTGGATTTATTCTTAGGTACCTACGCGGGTGCCTTGGGTGAAACCTTCACCTTCCTGATTTTGGCTTTAGCCATCGTGCTTTCAATCCGCAAAGTCATCAACTGGCGCACTCCCGCGTTCTATTTGGGAACAGTCGCCTTAACCTCGGTGGTCATTGCTTTATTCACCGGATTGAATGTCTTGGATTACACCCTGATTTCGCTCGGTATGGGCGGTCTTGCCTTTGGCGCCGTGTTCATGCTGACCGACCCGGTGACCAGCCCGACCTCTCCGTTTGGCAAAGCTCTGATCGGCGTCATCGCCGGTTTCATCACGGTGCTCATCCGTGTCCAAGGCAACTTGCCTGAAGGCGTCATGTACTCGATTGCCATCGTTAACATCGTGGCTCCGCTCATTGACAAACTGACGACCGGTCTCACCAACACCAACACCCTGAAGAAATGGGGCGTTGTCGCTTGCACAGCGGTGGTTGCGTTAGCCGTCAATGGCGGTATCTCCGCGATTAACGTCCGTAACGCCAACTCTTCCGAACCGTCTTCCTCCGAAAGTTCTTCCGAATCCTCCTCTGAAATCGTCGTTGTCCCCTTCAAAACGCTGCAAGGAACGGCCTCCAGTGCCGCTTGCGAAGATTATTGCTCGGTGCAAACGATGACCGTCAGCGTCGATTTGGATGAAACCTACGACATCCTCGATATTTCCATCGCCGAAGCTCCGACCACCGGTGGCAACTACGCCACGACCTGGACCGAAGGTTTCGACGCGTTAGTGGACTATTACCAAGGCATCGGCATCGTCGGTATTCAAGCCATGACACCGGCCAGCGCCGCGGCTATGCCTGCGGGTTCGTTTACCGCCGGTACGACCGAATCTTCCTTCCGTTTCTTCAACGCCTTGAAAGACGCTGTCAAAGATGTCGAAGTCTACTTCGGCAATGCGACCTCGTCGGCGTGCGATGAATATTGCGACCCGCAAACCCTTGACGTCACCGTCTATGTCGAAGCGGGCATTATTTCCACGATTAAAATTTCCGGCGGCATTACCACGGCCTCGGGCAATTATGGAACCAACTGGGCTGAAAATTACCCCGCCGTCTTGGAATATTACCAAGGCATGGCAGTGGCGGATTTCTTAGCGCTCACTGCTCCGGCCCCCGAAGGCATGGTCGCAGGCGTCACGGTCACATCCGACCGTTTGTTCGTCGCGATTCAACATGCGCTGTCGTCGTACGGAGGATAAGACCATGAAAAAAATGATTAAACTTCCGCTTTTCCTTGCCATCATCTGTGTTGTTTCGACCGGCTTATTGGCCGCAGTCAACGCTTGGACCGCGCCGATCATCGAGCAACATCAAGTGGAAGAGCAAAACAAAGGCTATTTACAAATGTTGGGTTTGGAAAATTTGAATGGCAAAGCCATTGAAACGACCGACGTCGACGAAACGCTTGCTTCCAAAGGTTTGACCAAGAAGACGGTCGTGACCAATACATCCGATGATTCCGTCTTTGGTATTGTTTACGACGGTTCCGTCGCCGGTTACGGCGGCAAATCCAGCCCCATCGTTTTCCAAGTCGGCTTTGTCGGCGGTTACTATTCCGGTTTCAACTATCTCAGCCACGGCGAAACACCCAGCGTGGGCCAAGCCAAAGTCTTGGATACGCTCAACGCTTATTTGACTGGGACCGATGCGGCTTTGACCGATAACGTCTCTGCTTCCGATGACTTTGCGGTGGATGCGGCCTTCTTGACCATGACCGCCGGAGCCACCGTCACCAAGTCCAAACTGATCCCGGCCATGAAAGCCGCCGCTGCTGATTACGTGGCGAGCATTTAGGAGGTCCCATGAACAAATTCAAAGAAAAACTCAAAATTGTTACGACCGGCATCCTGCAAGGCAATCCGACCTTCGCCTTGTTCATCGGGATGT